>JAXEJQ010000064.1:0-16830 GCA_034101475.1 Candidatus Limivivens sp. | reverse complement strand
ATGGAAGCATATCCAGTTTAATTATAAATTTTGAACCAAAATCTTGTTATAGGGGTAGTTTGCGCTTTTTTATCCCCCCACAAGATTCTGTTTCATAGTAATATAATGATGATGCCAGGGTCAAAAGTCATAAACCACGATGCGCTTGCGCATAAGTGGTTCTATGACTGATTGACCCGCCCCAATATGAGGATAAAAGTGGGACGAATGTCCCACGATATCCGAATATTGGGCAGGATTGTGGGAGTGCGAAGCACGGAACAATCCGTATGGCATCTTTTGACCCCAACATCATGATGATGCCAGGGTCAATCAGTCATAAAATGCAGAGAACCATCTGTGACAAGGGAATTACACTGGTGAAGTATAAGGATCCGGTATCGGCTGTGAGTCCCCTGCCATGCTGGCTGACGTTTTGCAGGCCTGTACCTGCATCAATACCTATGATGCAAAAGAAACAACCATGGATGAACTGGCGAAATCCCTGTATGACCGTGAGACCATTACCGGGGAAGAATTTATGGAAATACTGAATCGTTAAGTATCGGGAAAATATCTGCCGGTCCCGGGAGGCTTCTGCAGTGTCTGAGGCCTCCCGGGAGGTCAGGGCTGCTTTTTCGGCAATGTGACGGCAAAAGTGGTTGCTCCGAATTTGCTGATGACGGATATTTCTCCGTGGTGCAGTTCCACGATTTTTTTGGCAACGGCAAGTCCAATGCCATTTCCCTGGGAAGAGTGGGATTCGTCCGCCTGGTAGAATTTGCGGAAGATTCGGTCCAGGCTTTCCTCCGGTATTTCCGTTCCGAAGTTTGTAATCGCAACACCGATATGATCCATGGCTTCTGAAATATTGAAGATCACGGTTCCACAGGGAGCGGAAAATTTAACGGCGTTGTCAATCAGATTAATCCAGACCTGCTTTAAAAGCTCCTCATTGGCTTCGATGAGGTATTCGTTGAATTCAATGTCAAGATTCAGATCTTTCTGCATCCATTTTTCCGCAAGCAGAAGGACAGCGGAACGAATCTGCTCTGACAGATTGATTTCGGAAATATCGGTCAGGATTGTCTGATTCTCCACCTTGGTCAGACTGCACATATTGGTTGCCAGTGAGGAAAGCCGGAGGGATTCTTCTTCTATGATCGCCAGGTATTCTTCCTTTTGCTCTTCAGAGAGATATCCATGGCGGAGCAGCTTTGCGAAACCGGCAATGGACACAATGGGTGTTTTGAACTCATGGGAGAAATTGTTGATAAAGTCATTGCGGAGCATTTCCGTATGTTCCAGCTCTTCAGCCGCCGTGTTAAAGCTGTTTTCAATTTCCTGAAAGACCGCCAGATTCGAGATGGGTCTGCGGAATTTGATTCTGGTTTTAAATTCTCCCCGGGCAAGCCGGTTCAGGTGATCGATCAGCCGGTTAAACGGTTCCAGAGAAATCCGGTTTGTCAGCGAGGTGATCAGAAATCCGATGACAGCGCTGATGATGGGAATAAAATAAAAAAGATCACGGGATTTAAAACGCCCGTCTGTCAGTTCGATAACGTCAAAGTGAGCCAGCAGGCTCAGAATAACGATCGTAAGGACGGCGGCAATGGCAATATGGATAAAAAAGAGCAGGGACACAAGAAGCGCCAGAGGGCAGTGGTACTTTGGGGCTTTTTTTTTCATACTTTTTTAACCGCCTTATATCCAAGGCCACGGACGGCCTTTATTTCAAATTCATCCCATCCTTCGAAGCGTTTCCGCAGGCGCCCCACATGAACGGTTACGGTTTCCCAGCCGGTTTCACAGTCTGCCCCCCAAATCTCATCCATGAGCTGAATCCGGGTGAAAATCTGTCCGGGATAAGAGAGCAGCTTATATAACAGCAGGAACTCTTTCTGAGGAAGGACCTGTGTTTCGCCGTTTCGGGATACCGTAAAGGAATGGTAGTCCAGCGTGACATCTCCGATTACAATTTTCTGTTCGCTGACAATCTTTGCTCTGCGCAGAAGTGCTTTGATGCGCAGAAGCAGCTTTTCTTCGTCAATCGGTTTCGTAATGTAATCGTCTGTCCCCACAAGAAATCCCTGTTTTTCATCTTCCGGAAGCTGTTTGGCCGTGACCATGAGAATCGGAAGTGTACTGTTTCCGGCACGGATAGTTTTTGTAAATTCATAGCCGTCTATTTTGGGCATCATAATGTCCAGTACGACCAGGTCGATATGTTCCTGATCAAGGACGGAAAGAGCCTCTTCCCCGTCATTTGCTGTGGTCACTGTGTAATTTTCATTTTCCAATATGGCTCTCAGAAGCATTCGGGTGTGTTTATCATCATCAACAACAAGAATATGAAACATTGTAAGATCTCCTCGGTATCCTTCCGTTGATATTTTTACCGGTCTGCCTTTCCATGAGAATACAGGAAATCTCACAGATGAAGAAAAAATCAGAGAATTTCTGGAATATATTGCGGCCCTTGACGAAGCGGGAAAAGCGGAAGCTTACGTGAAAATCATGAGCATTCCTTCGGAAGAAGAGCTGGAGGGTATGGTGACTGACGCGGTGAATTCCAGAAACCGGGAAGAGATGGAAACAGATATGAAGCAGGTTCTGACACAGCAGATGGGAATGGCAGAAAGCGATGTGGCGGAATATCTTGGCGCAATGAGCGATGAAGATATTTCGGAAATGTTTGCCCAGCTGGTGGAGGAGCAGGCAAAAGCCAGTTATGGACAGCAGGTTTCGGCTCAGCTCGGAGCCATGAGCTCCGCTCAGCTGGCAGGAGCTCTGGAGGAAGCGCTGTCCGGATATACCGACGAGCAGATGGTGGCCTATCACGATGAGGTGCTGGAATTTTCGGAATCAACCTATGAAGGAAATCTGAGGGAGCTGGGAGTTGTCGATCTGGATAGTCCATCTTCGGTGAACCTTTATGCCGCTTCCTTTGAGGATAAGGATGTAATCGAGGATGCCATCGCTTATTACAATGAAAATGCAGATGAACTGAAACAGATTACCTATACCGATTACGTCGGCCTGATGATGTCCTCTGTGACTGCCATTATCAATTCCATTACCTATGTTCTGATTGCGTTTGTTGCGATTTCACTGATTGTTTCATCGATCATGATCGGTGTGATCACACTGATTTCTGTCCAGGAGAGGACAAAGGAAATTGGGATCCTGCGGGCTATTGGAGCATCGAAAAAGAATGTGTCCCGGATGTTTAACGCGGAGACCATTATCATCGGATTTACGTTCGGAGCTCTTGGCATACTGATTACATATGTGCTGTGTATTCCGATTAACCATATTTTGCACCGTCTGACCGGTATTCATGCTCTGAATGCTTTTCTGCCGCTGCCTGCAGCATTGATTCTGATCGGTATCAGTGTCCTACTTACCCTGTTCTCCGGTATTATTCCGGCGAGAAGCGCGGCGAAGAAAGATCCGGTTGTCGCTCTGCGCAGCGAGTAAAAGAGAAAGATTTGTGGAAATGGAGACTTTGTTGAGAAGGACAGGAGGAAAAAGAATGGGACAGACAACCGATATGGAAAACTGGGAAAAAATCGAGCAGGTGGAGGACAGGATGTACTAATTTTGGGATAGAAATACAAAGAGCTATTTTTATATAATAGAAATATCCATTCGAAATATGGTATGAATTCTGCAGAATAAGCCGTTCAAAGAAAGAGGTGATACTTATGAAAAAACAAAAAATCGGATGTGCGGTCACCCTGTTTCTGGGTGTCCTGTTCTCTTCCACCATTCATGCGGGAGCAGAAGCGGAGCATGTCGACAGCCTTTCCGAATGCAGGCAGGTGCTGGGGAATACGGACAGTATCTGCGGCGTGATTTATCTGGGGTTTGTGGAGGACCGTGTGGAAAGCCTGGCAGAGGACCGTGACTATCTGGAGAATCTTCTGGAGCAAAGCGGGTATGCGGAGGATTTTTCCTTTCTGAAAGAAGTGGACGGGGATCATATTGTGGAGACAGGGAAAGGCTATGAGCTCTACTGTATTTATCCGTACGATGAATATGCGTCCGTATCGGTCAGACGTTATGTGATTGATGAGACCAACGATTATAATGGGGAAGCAGGCGAGCTTCTGTATCAGAGTGAGTCCGGCGATCCCATTCTGCTGCGCTGCAACGTGAGTGATATTCTCTGTGACAGCCAGATCATCATTGAAGATTCCACAGGGAGTGTGCTGGCCTGGGAGCCGTGTCTCAGTCTTTATGACGGGTGTGTAGCGGTGCCCTGGGAGCCTCCCTTTGTCTATGACGCGACGGAGTATTCCATCCCGGAGGAAGGGATGAACGACAGTTTGGTGGAAGGATCACAGTGGGAGGAGAACCTTCCGGAGGATCAGGAACTGAGTGACATCTGGCTGGAAGATCAGGAACGGAATGAGTATATCGGAAAGTGGACCATGCGGGTGGTGAACTGTGAGGAATGGGTCTCTCTTCGGAAGCTTCCGGATATGAATTCCGAACGCCTGGAATATGTTCCGCTGGGAGCGACTGTGACAAACTGTTACCGGTTTTCAGATGAGTTTATTGTCGGGGAGTACAATGGACAGGTCGGCTTCATTCTTTCAGATTATCTGCTTTGCGTGGAACCGGCTCCCGGGGAATATGACATCTGGGAGGAAAATACCTTTTTTACAGAGTCCCTCCGAAGCTATGCGGAATTAACGGACAGCGGCAGCATTGTTCTGGATGAAAATATCGGGAACTGCAGGGTTGTGGCGTCACGGTCCTGCCGGTCTGATGAGGTGCTTTCCGTATGTGGCTATGGAAGGGAGATGGAGGCGCTCTGGGGATATGTTCTGCGCGTGGGATGTTTATCAGAGCTGAATGCCACCGATGTTTTTTGGGCAGGAAGCGCACAGAATCCCAGGCTGGTCCTTTACAATGAAAGGGCAGGGCTTGGAATGATTGACCCGGGTTCCGGAGAGCTTCTGTGGTTCCTGGATTCGGGAGAGCTGGATGTGGGAGCGGGGCTGTGCCGCTTTGCGGATACGGATGGCACTTTGTATTTTGCAGGATATTATGGAAGTACCCTGGTGGCTGTGTCACCTTCCGGGGAAATTCTGTGGCGGACAGGTCCGGAAAATCCGGATGTTTACTGGCCCTATGAGATTCGCACAGAAAATGGACAGATTGTAGTCGATTATGAGAGCGGGACGGAGAACGGGCACTTTGCTGTGGGATACGGGTACGATGGAAGCAGGAAGTGGCTGGATATCGTTGAATAAAAGTAACTGTTCAGAACAGGCCGAATCCCTTGCTGATGAGGCCGTAGGAACGTGAATCATGTGTGAGCAAACCCCATCGGCGCAGCCGATTTTCATGGGTTTGCGAATCGTATCTGTGAAGGTACTGAACAGATACGAATAAAAAGTGCAGGGATCTGGCGGAATGACAGAAGGCTCCAGGCAATGACGCAGAAGGCGTCTGGCCTGGAGCCTGTTTTTACGGACAATGTGCAGCAGAATCAACGATACTCATTTTGCCGCAGTTCTCTGAAAATCAGGGTAATGGTAACTGCACCGGCCAGGAAATCGGCGATGGGACCGGAATACATCAGCCCGTCGATGCCGAAAATCAGCGGCAGCACCAGCAGCAGCGGAAGTAGGAACAGAATCTGTCTGGTCAGGGACAGGAACATTCCTTTTTTGGGCTTGCCGATGGCGGTGAAAAAGTTCGAGGTAATGGGCTGCAGGAAGTTCAGGAAGGTGAAGAACAGGAAAATCCGGAAATAGTTGATGGCAAACCGGAAATATTCTTCACTTCCGTCTCCGAAGATGGAGATAATCTGGCGAGGGATCAGCTGGAACAGGGCAAAGGCGATGAGGGATAGCAGAAATCCGGTGCCGGCGGCCTGCAGATAGGCTTTTTTCACCCGGTCATATTTTCCGGCGCCATAGTTAAAGCTGATAATCGGCTGAACACCCTGGGAGATTCCGATGATAAAAGCCATGAAAACCTGATTCACCTTTGTGATAATCCCTGCACAGGCAATGGGGATCGCTTCGCCATAAACGGACTGGGCACCATAATGCTTCAGAGAATTGTTCATAACAATCTGGACAATCATCATAGAGAGCTGGTTGCTGCAGGGAGCGGCTCCCAGGGAAGCAATGCGTCCCACGGTCTGTTTCCGGATCGCCAGATGTTCTCTGCGGATGGTGACGGTCTGGCAGTGAGACAGAAACCAGAACACCAGGCAGGCAGAAAAAATCTGGCCGATGATGGTGGCATAGGCCGCACCGGCCATTCCCCACCGGAAAACGAAGACGAACAGCGCATCCAGAACCGTGTTGATGATGGCACCGGTCAGGTTGCAGATCATGGAGATTTTGGGCCGACCGTCCGCCCGGACCAGATGGCCGCCGCCGGTGGTGAAAATCAGGAAGGGGAAGCCCAGAGCAGTGATCCGGGTGTAGGTTTTCGCGTAGCCCAGCACATTGGCCGGAGAACCGAAGAATCGGAGCAGAGGATCCAGAAAGATTTCTGTGATAACACAGAGCAGCAGTCCGCTGCTAAAAAGAAGAACCGACGCATTGCCCATATATTCCACGGCTTGATCCGGATTTCCCTGCCCCATGGAGATATTGAAGGCGGAGGCACCGCCGATTCCAAAGAGCAGAGCCACGGCAATACAGGAAATGGACAGAGGGAAGGCGATATTTGTCGCCGCGTTTCCAAGGGCTCCCACACTCTGACCGATGAAAAACTGGTCAACGATATTATAAAGGGAACTGACCAGCATGGCGATGATGCTCGGTATTGCGAACTGACGCAGCAGGGCGCCTGTCGGTTTGATTCCCAGGGGATTTTTATTCTTTTCGATATTCATAATCACTCCACTCCTTTGCATTGGCAGCTGCTGTCTGAAGCAGACGGGACAGCATTTCCTGTTCTTCTTCGCTCATATGGTTCTGCAGGATGGTGTTCCACTGAAGCTTTGCCGCTTCCGCGGCTTCCCGATAGGATTCGGCTTTTTCAGTCAGATAAATCCGGTTGCACCGGCGGTCCGCCTCGTCCTTTCTGCGTGCAAGGAATCCTTTGGTTTCCAGAGCCTGGACAGCCCGGGCAATGGCGGATTTATCTACGCCCACCTCCTGAGTAATTTCTTCCTGGGTGCGCCCGTCTCCGCGGTATAGCAGCAGGAGAATGGGAGATTCTGCGGCACCGATGTCTGCTTCCTTCAGAGCCTGGTTCCAGTAAAGCTGAGATTTGCGAAAAATAGAAGCAATGGATCTTCCGGGATTTCGTTCCATAATCGATCCCTCCTTTAAAATGGATAAGTTACCCGACAAATGCGCCTTTCGTCGATTTTTCCGTGCCGGGCACTTCCAAAATAGATGAAAACATTCGCAATTCGCTCATGTTTTGCGGGACAAATGGATAGCATTGGGCATTTTAAGAAAATCAGATTCCACGGTCTTTTCATTGAAAAAGGAATTGTGAATTCGGTATCTGAATAGTTGATAACTCAACAAAATAGTTATACAGCTGAATAGTTGATTTGTCAACGATTAAAAAAGAAGATGGATATAGGTTCTTCCTATAACAGGATATCTGAAAAAACGAACAATAAATCGAAAAATAAGATTGCAAGATTTCCGGGAGCGCTATAAAATAAGATTTATATAAATTTCAGATGAGGAGAAAAACGCATGAAAAGACGAATGAAAACACTGGTTGCCAAAGGTCTTGCAGTTGCCATGCTGGCAGGTCTTGCAGTTGTTTGCCCGGTAAGCGCCGAAGACGCGTCTGCCGGTACTTTCACCTATGCCATCGGAGGAGATCCGGGAGCAAATGTGAATCCCATTACTTCCAGCGACCGCTGGGGATTGATGACGACGAATCTGGTCTATTCCCCGCTGTTTAAGATCAACGGCGCGGACTATGAATGGTACCTGGCCACCGGCTGCGAACTGTCCAATGACGACCGTACCTATACCTTTACCCTGCGGGATGATGTGACCTGGACAGACGGCGAGCCCTTCAACGCGGATGATGTGATTTTCACCATTGAACAGATCATGAATCCGGATAACGCCAGCGAAATGTACGGGAATTTTGTGACTGCAGAAGGTGCTGTAGAGATCGAGAAGATTGATGATTATACCGTAGCCTTTACCTTCCCCAGTGCCAGCCCCGCTCATATGGAGGCTTTTGCTTATCAGATTTATATCGTTCCGGAGCATGTGTTCTCCAGCGTGACCGATTATGAGGCATATTCCTTCAGCGGTGATACGGTGACCACCGGTGCCTATATCCTGACAGAGTATTCTCCGGGTTCCTACCTGAAATTTACGAAGAATGAAAATTATTTCAAGAATACTCCGTCCATTGATACCATCGTATACCGGATTATTCCGTCCGATGATACGGCCATGCTGGCGATTCAGAGCGGTGAGATCGATGCATGGGCGACCAGTCCCGCTTATCTGGAGCAGATCGATCTGGAAGCAAACAATCTGACGCTTCATGCCTTTAACCAGGGCCGTGTGGGCTATATGCAGCTGAACTGCAAGACGCTGACCGACCAGAAGGTTCGCCAGGCGATCTTCTATGCGCTGAACAGAGAGGAGCTGAATCTGGCTACCTATCTGTCCGAGGAATACTATGATGACATCTACACCTTCCTGCCTCCGAACAATTACTACTATAATGACACGGATGTGGAGAAATATGAGACGGATGTGGAGAAGGCAAAAGCCCTTCTGGCAGAGGCTGGTGTCTCCAATCTGACTGTTACCGTGGGCTACAGCAGCAGCGATACCATTCAGGAAACCTGGGCACTGCTGGTACAGCAGGAGCTGGCACAGGCAGGCATTACGGTTCAGTTAAATCCCATGGAGTCCACCGCATATTACAATGAGATGAGGGAAGAGGAGAAATCCTATGATCTGTTCTTCGGCGGATACATCATGGGAAGTGATCCCCAGACCTATGCCGATCTGTTCAAGAGCGGAGCAGCTTCCAACTACATGTTCTGCGAGAATGAAGAGATTGACCGTCTGTTCGATGAGGGAATTGCAACCTTCGATACCGATGCGCGGGCTGAGATCTATGCAGAAGTGCAGAAGGTGATTCAGGATTACGCATGCATCTATCCGATTACGTCCAACAACTACCTTCTGGTTCTGAACAACCGGGTACAGGGCATTGAAGAATGCGGACTGGTTCCCATTTATACGCTGGGAGATGCATCTTACCTGTCGCTGGCAGAGTAATGCCCGAGACCTTTTTCGACAGGAAAGCGAATTGCGAATGTTTTCGTCGATTTTGAGAGTGCAGAGCACGGAAAAATCGACGGAAGGCTCATTTGTCGGGTAACTCATAAGATGATGCCAGGGTCAAAAGATGCCATACGGATTGTTCCGTGCTTCGCACTCCCACAATCCTGGCATCATTATAAACAGATACGGATGATTCAGGGAAGTTTCAGCCTCAAAGGGCAGGACGGAGCTTCCCTGTCTTTCTATATTAAGGAGAAATTGTGATGGCAAAATACATAACAAAGCGTATTCTGACAGCGATTCCACTGCTTTTCGTAATCACAGTTCTCTGCTTTGCGTTGATGAATCTCGCTCCCTATGACGCCATCGATACCATGATCAAACCGGGGATGTCGGAAGAGGTCATTGCGCTGATGCGTGCGAAGTACGGCTATGACAAGCCGGCCTATGTACAGTATATCAGCTGGCTTCAGGGGATTTTCCAGGGAGAGCTGGGATATTCCATCGTTACAAAACAGAGCATTGCGCTGGATCTTCTGACAAGAATTCCGAATACGATTAAGCTGGTGCTGCCTTCCTATCTGACTGCCTACGTGCTTTCTATTATTCTGGGGCTGGTGGCCGGTTCCCACAAGAATAAATGGCAGGATAAGCTCATCGATGGCATTGCTTCTGTGGGCATTGCCACTCCCACCTTCTGGGTAGCCATGCTTCTGCTGTATATTTTCGGTTATAAACTCCGGATTCTGCCGACGATCGGCATGCATACCGTGGGGATGGAGGATTCCATACTGGATTTCTTGAAGCATTTTATTATGCCCTATCTTGTGCTGATCGTGGGATTTATGCCGGATCTGCTCCGCTATGTCCGTTCTTCCACCATCACCCAGTTTTCGGAAGATTACGTTATGGTGCAGAATGCATTCGGAGCCTCCAGAACGGAAATCATGTTTAAGCATGTCTGCAAAAACGTTCTGCTTCCGGTTATTACAAAGCTGGGCATGGCCATGCCGATGCTAATTACCGGAGCGATTATCACGGAGACCATCTTCAGCTGGCCGGGCGTAGGTCCCTATTTTACCACAGCGGTTGGCGGAATGGATTATCCGGTTGTCATGGTGATTCTGCTGCTGTCCTCCACAATGGTGATCCTGGGTAATCTGCTGTCGGATATTCTGTGTTGTCTGACAGATCCGAGAATTAAAGAGATGGGGTGAGAAGGATCATGGAAAAAAACAGAAATCAAAAAAACAGAAAACAGCGCCGGATGGATCATGTGTTTGCCATGCTGAAAAATGACAGGCTTTGCGTGTTTGCCATTATCTATCTGGTGACGATTCTTTTTATTGCGCTGATTGCGCCGCTGCTGCCGCTGGATCCCAATACCATCCATGTGACGGAGAAGCTCCAGGGTCCTTCCGCAGCTCACTGGTGCGGAACGGATGAACTGGGAAGAGACTATCTGTCCCGGATTATTTACGGCGGCAGGGTTTCCCTGCTGGTGGGCGTTCTGGCCATGCTGGCAAGCGCTTCCATCGGAATTGCGGTGGGGACCATTGCCGGATACTGCGGCGGGATGGTGGATGTGGTTCTGATGCGTCTGGTGGATGTCCTTTCTTCGATTCCCTGGCTGATTCTGGTTACCGTGGTGAGTCTGTTCCTGAGCCGGGGTGTGAAATCCATTATTCTTGTGATCGGATGCTTTACCTGGATGGAAACGGCCAGGCTTACCAGGGCGGAAACCCTTTCTATCAAGGAGCGGGAATATATTCAGTATGCCAGGTTTATCGGCGTGCCTGCATGGAAAATCATTTTGTTCCATGTGATTCCCAGCGCCTTTCCCACGATTATCATTGTGGCGACCTCCAGTATTGCCAGCGCGATTATGACAGAGTCCTCCTTAAGCTTCCTGGGACTGGGCATTGTTCAGCCGGAAAGCTCCTGGGGAAGTCTTCTTCAGAGAGCACAGACTTATTTGCAGAGCTCCATCCATATGGCGATTCTGCCGGGTGTTCTGATTATTCTGACTGTCTTTTCCTTTAACAAACTGGGCAATCTGCTGCGGGTTTATGTGGAACCCAGGGTCAGCGAAGGCGAAGAGGCATAGGGAGGTGCGATGGAATGAGCAGTGAAACGAGACAATTACTAACGGTGAAGAACCTGGAGGCTGCTTTCCGGGTCCATCGGGATACCCTTGCGGCTGTCCGGGGAGTGGATCTTCATGTGGATGCGGGAGATATTTTTGCGGTTGTGGGAGAGTCCGGGAGCGGAAAGACTGTTCTGATGAAGGCTATTATGGGGATTCTGCCGGACAATGCGAAGGTGACGGCAGACACCCTGCTGTTTGACGGAAGGGATATGCAGGCGATGTCCGCGGAGGAACGGCGGAAAATGCGGGGACGGGATCTGGCCATGATTTTTCAGGATCCCATGACTGCCTTAAATCCGGTAAAGAAGATCGGCGCTCATCTGACGGAAGTAATCATGCGCCACGAAAAGGTTTCCAGGAAGGAAGCCCGGGCCATTGCTCTGGATGCCCTTGGGAAGGTGGGGATTCCTTCGCCGGAGAGCAGAATGGAGCAGTATCCCCATGAATTTTCCGGAGGCATGCGCCAGAGAGTGATGATTGCCATGGCCTTGTGCTGCAGGCCCAAGCTTTTGATTGCCGATGAGCCTACCACCGCCCTGGATGTGACCATTCAGGCCCAGATTCTGGATCTTCTGAAGGAGCTGCGGGAGAAGGAGGATATGAGTATTGTGCTGATTACCCATGATCTGGGTGTTGTGGCCAGCGTCACCAACCGAATTGCGGTGATGTACAGCGGCCTGATTATGGAAAATGGCCTGACGGATGAGATTTTTTATCATCCCACTCATCCTTATACCCGTGCGCTTCTGCGGGCAGTTCCAAAGCCCGTGACCGGAAAAAAGGAGCGGCTGGAAGCCATTCCGGGGGCTGCGCCTTCTCTTCTGCATCTGCCGGCGGGCTGTCCCTTCCGGGAGAGGTGCCGGTTTGCCTGCGGAAAATGTGCGGAAAGTCTGCCTCCTGTGCATAAGTATTCAGAAACCCAGCAGTCCATGTGTATTTTTACAGCAGAAGAGCTTGACCGGATGGAAGCGAAAATGGAGGGAGGAGACGCTGATGGAAGAAAAGCATGAAGTGATTTTACAGGCTCAGGACTTGAAAAAGTATTTTACAGTCCGCAGTTTCCTGGGAACCTCCAAACGTTTTATCAAGGCGGTGGACGGTGTGAACCTGGAAATCCGGAAGGGAGAGGCCTTCGGTCTGGTGGGAGAGTCGGGCTGCGGCAAATCCACCCTGGGGCGGACGCTGATCCGGATGTATGAGCCCACGGACGGGCAGATCTTTTTTGACGGCGTGGACATCACCCATAAAAAGAAGAAAGAGATCCTGCCCTACCACAAGAGAATGCAGATTATTTTCCAGGATCCCTACTCTGCCCTGGATCCCCATCAGAATGTCCGGGAGATTTTGGAAGAGCCTTTGCGGATGAATACAGATCTGAGCAGCCGGGAACGGGGCGATTATATTGTGGAGCTTCTTGGTAAGGTAGGCCTGGGAGCGGATGCCCTGGAGAAATATGCCTACGAGTTTTCCGGCGGCCAGCGCCAGCGGATCGGGATTGCCCGGGCTCTTTCTGTGAATCCGGACTTTATTATGTGCGATGAACCGATTTCCGCTTTGGATGTTTCCATCCAGGCCCAGGTGGTGAATATGCTGGAGGATCTGCAGCAGGAGTTTGGGCTGACCTATTTGTTTGTTTCCCATGATCTTTCCATGGTGCGGCATATTTCCAACCGGATCGGGGTCATGTATCTGGGAAATCTTGTGGAAATCGCAGATAATGACGAGCTTTATGAGAATCCGCTGCATCCCTATACCAAGGCCCTGCTGTCGGCGATTCCCATTGCGGATCCCAGGACAGCCAGAAATTCCAAACGACAGATTATCCAGGGAGACCTGCCCAGTCCGCTGAATATTCCGACGGGATGCCGGTTCCATACCAGATGTCCCCATGCCACTGAGCGGTGCAGGCAGGAGGCGCCGGTGCTGAAAGCAGCAGGCAGAGCGCATCAGGTGGCCTGTCATCTGGTGTGAGCAAAGAGGGAGAACGTGCATGGACGCAAGAGAAGAACTGATGGAACTGCGGAAAAGCACCGGAATGAACCGAAAGCAGTTTGCGGAGTATTTCGGTATTCCCTACCGGACGCTGCAGGACTGGGAGCTGGGGAACCGGAAAATGCCGGATTATCTGCTGCGGCTGATGGTTTATAAGGTGGAAATGGAGCAAAAGCGGACGGAAGAATGAAAAGCCGGCTGAAAGCAAATGCAAAAAGCAGGAAACGTAAGAACAAAGAATGAACAAAAATGGCTCACACTTTTGCGGTGCGGAGCCATTTTTTCTGTTGTGGGGAAAGAAACGGTATTGATCCGGAGCTTTGAACAGTTACCTGAACCGCGTCCGGGCCCTGCTCCGGCGTGCCAAGATCGAAATGAACCGGAAACTGTCTGTGGGGAACCTGGAACTGGATGCGGATGCTATGACGGCAGTCGTCTCCGGGGAAGAGATTCCGGTGACGACAAGGGAATTTAACATCCTGTATAAACTTCTTTCTTATCCCAATAAAACCTTTTCCAGGGCTCAGCTCATGGATGAGTTCTGGGGGATAGAGAGCGATACCAGCCTGCGGGCGGTTGATGTCTATATTACGAAGCTCAGGGACAAGTTCTCAGGCTGTGACGGCTTTGAGATTAAAACGGTTCGGGGACTGGGATATAAGGTGGTGCTGTGATGAGCATGGAATATTTGGACAGAAAAGCGGTAAAACAGTCAAGATTTCCGGTCTTTCTTTTTGGAATCTTTTTTTTGATTCTTCTGCTGATGTCAGGAATCCACACAGGATTGATTGTGGGAATGAATACGTGGAAAATGAATTCGCTGGTTCAGGTGATCACGCCAATGCTTTATTGGGGAGGGGTAGCCGCAGGACTAACTCTGTATACCGCATGGCAGATCCGCAGGACCTACGAAGTACCCATGAAAACTCTGGCAGATGCCACCAGCCAGGTGGCCCAGGGGGATTTTTCTGTCTATATTCCGCCGCTTCACACACCGGAAAAACTGGATTACCTGGATGTCATGATTATGGATTTTAATAAGATGGTGGAAGAGCTGGGCAGCATTGAGACACTGAAAACCGATTTCTTTTCCAATGTGTCCCATGAGATCAAAACGCCTCTTGCAGTGATCCAGAGCAATGCGGAGCTTCTTCAGAAAAAGGATTTACCGGATGAACAGCAGAAGGAATGTACAGAAATCATCCTGCAGGCAACGAAACGGCTTTCCAGTCTGATCACCAATATGCTGAAGCTGAACAAGCTGGAAAAGCAGGCCATCAAACCGATACCGAAAAAATATGACCTTTGTGCCCAGCTCTGTGAATGCGCGCTGCAGTTTGAACATATGTGGGAAGACAAGGCAATTGAGCTGGAGGCAGACCTTGAGGAACATGTGGTGATTGAAGGGGATGAAGAGCTTCTTGCAATGGTCTGGACAAATCTGCTGTCAAATGCTATAAAATTTACGCCTTCCGGAGGTACCATTACCATATCGCAGACTTCCGATGATAAAAAAGTAAGGGTATCAGTGGCAGATACGGGATGCGGTATGGATGAAGAGACAAAAAGGCGTGTTTTTGACAAATTTTACCAGGGGGATACTTCCCATGCAACGGAAGGAAATGGCCTTGGGCTTGCACTGGTGAAACGAATCCTGCAGTTGTCAGACGGCAGCATTTCTGTAGAAAGCGCAGTGGGAAAGGGGACAGCATTTACCGTAGAGCTGCCGGTGTCCCTTCAGAGAGAGGAATAGGTATGGATCAGGAACAAAGAAAAAGCAGTGAATTTGTGGCATATGATTATAAAGAAGTCACAGTGGAAACAGAGCAGGTATCCATGTATCTGGACTGCTATGAGAACTTCGGATGGGTGGAAGATGAAAGGAATTATCCCCGGGAACATCCGGATCTTGCCGGAGTGCATCATCTGACGACGCTTCATCTGAAAAGGAATCGGAAAATTATTAATAAGATGGAACTGACCCGTCTTCAGCGCCATTTTGAAGCCTGTGTGAAGGAAATCACAGCACTGGAAAAGGCAAAAACGCAGATGGCTACCGTATGGGCCCTGGTGATGGCTGTGATCGGCACAGCCTTTATGGCCGGAGCGACCTTTGCGGCTGTCCATGAACCGCCGGTGGTCTGGCTGTGCATTCTGCTGGCTGTTCCGGGTTTTGCGGGATGGATTTTGCCTTATTTCCTGTATCAGAAAATCCGGAGAAAGGATGTACAGAAGCTGCAGCCTCTGATAGAAGCCAAGTATGAAGAAATCTATGAAATCTGTGAAAAAGGGCATGCACTGCTCTGATTACGGATATTGTGGTCCATGACTTTTGAATCCGGCATTTTAAAATGAATGTAACTGAAGCGTTACAATGGGTTGCCCAACAAATGAGCGTCGATTTTTCTGTGCTGCGCACTTTCAAAATCGAAGCTCATTACAATTAATATGATGAGGTTGGGGTCGAATAAGAATCACCCCAAATAGCGCCTTGAAAATTTCACACACAACTATAAAAATGATTACTCTTCTGATATAATTAGGTTATCAGAAAGGTGGTTAAAGTATGGCATTTCGGACAAATACATCACAACAGATATCATTTATCGATAGTGCTTCCGGGCTAACTGCAAGGGAATAAAAGGCTCTTGACAATTCCTGGGCAAAAATATTTGCTGATGACATCTTCCCGGCAATTGATGAGGAACGTTTTCGTGTGCTATATTCCACACGGAGCCAGTCTAAGTTCAATACTCCGGTCAACATTTGTGTTGGTGCCCTCATTATAAAAGAGATGTTCCAGGTTTCTGACGATGACATCGTAGAAAGCCTGATGCTTGATGTGCGTTACCAGTATGCCCTTCATACCACCAGTTATGAAGAACAGCCTTTGAGTGACAAATCTCTTTCCCGTTTCCGGAAACGCTGCTATGCTTATGAAGCAACGCATAATGTTAACCTTCTCCATGATTGCGTTGCAGATTTGGGAAGTAAGATTGCAAAAATGATGAAGGTCAGCCCCAAAATACGCCGAATGGATTCCATGATGATTGAAGCTAACATCAAAAAGCTGAGCCGGGCCGAACTGCTTTATACCTGCATTTCCAAGTTTGTCATATTCCTTCACAAAAATGGCCAGGATACCCTGCTTGCGGGAATGGAGCATTACTATGACCCAAATGATTTCAACAGGATCTTCTATTATAGTGACAGCAGCAAAACCGATGAACACCTGGCTGATATCCTGAAAGATGCGGATAAACTGCTGGGCGTGTGCGGGCAGGACTTCGAAGATGTTACGGAATACCAGCTCTTGGTGAGATGCCTTTCCGAACAGACCGTTGTTGAGGATGCAGTGCGCCGGCTCAAGGAAAAAGGAGAAGGCGGAATGGATTCATCCATGATGCAGAATCCTTCCGATCCAGACGCAACTTTCCGCAAAAAAGC
>JAXEJQ010000063.1:0-12549 GCA_034101475.1 Candidatus Limivivens sp. | reverse complement strand
TTAAAGGGACTTGGCTTTACAGAGGAGGACTTCGAAAAACAGATTGAAACTCTTTCCGGCGGTCAGAAAACCCGGGTTGCCCTGGGCAAGCTTCTGCTCTCCAATCCTGACATTCTTCTGCTGGATGAGCCCACCAACCATCTGGATATGGAAAGCATTTCCTGGTTGGAAACCTATCTGCTGAATTATCCGGGAGCCGTTCTGATCGTGGCCCATGACCGGTACTTTTTGAATCGTGTGGTAACTAAAATCATTGAGATCGACAATGGAAATGTCTCCACCTACCTGGGAAATTATACGGATTACGCTGCGAAGCGTGCCCAGATCCGGGAAGCCCAGCTCAAAGCTTATCTGAACCAGCAGCAGGAA
Organism: Candidatus Limivivens sp.; assembly: GCA_034101475.1. Taxonomy (GTDB): domain Bacteria; phylum Bacillota; class Clostridia; order Lachnospirales; family Lachnospiraceae; genus Limivivens. The sequence continues at coordinate 12,180 of JAXEJQ010000063.1, read as the reverse complement.
ATCAGGCATCAGCAGGAAGTCATCACCAGGCTGAAGTCCTTCAACCGGGAAAAATCCATCCGCCGGGCGGAAAGCCGGGAGAAAATGCTGGATAAAATGGAGCGCCTGGAAAAACCCACGGAAGTCAGTGCAGATATGCATATCAGCCTTTCTCCCCGCACAATCAGCGGAAACGACGTTCTGACGGTGGAGGGACTGGAAAAATCCTTCGACGGCAATACCCTTTTCTCCAATCTGAATTTCCAGATCAAGCGCGGGGAACGGGTAGCCATCATCGGGAACAACGGGACGGGAAAAACCACGATCCTGAAGATCATCAACGGTCTGCTGGAGCCCGACGCCGGCTGGGTCTCTCTCGGGAGCAAGGTCCATATCGGCTACTATGACCAGGAGCACCATGTTCTCCATATGGAAAAGACCCTGTTTCAGGAAATTTCGGATGCCTATCCGACGCTGAGCAACACGGAAATCCGCAATGTTCTGGCCGCCTTCCTCTTTACCGGTGACGATGTTTTCAAGCGGATCGGCGACTTAAGCGGCGGGGAACGGGGACGGGTTTCTCTGGCAAAGCTGATGCTCTCCGAAGCCAACTTTATCATTCTGGACGAGCCCACCAACCATCTGGACATCACCTCAAAGGAAATCCTGGAGCAGGCCCTGAACAGCTATACCGGAACTCTGCTTTACGTTTCCCATGACCGTTATTTCATCAATCAGACTGCCACCCGGATTCTGGAACTGACGGGAAATACCCTGGTGAATTATATTGGGAATTATGATTATTATCTGGAGAAAAAGGAAGAGCTGACCGCTGTCTACGCGCCGGAGGCCCCAGGCGGAAGGGAAACACAGACCGTAACCGAATCCGCTGTCAAGACAGACTGGAAGCAGCAGAAGGAAGAGCAGGCAAGAATACGGAAACGCCAGAGCGATCTGAAGAAAACAGAAGAACGGATTGCGGCTCTGGAAGCCCGTGATAAAGCCATTGATGAGGAGCTTGCAAAGGAAGAAGTATTCACTCAGGTATCCGAATGCATGAAACTGAACACAGAGAAAGCATCGATTCTGGAAGAGCTGGAAACACTGTATGAAAAATGGGAAGAACTGGCTGAAGACTGAAAATGGCTGAGGAGAAATCCTCAGCCAAATATTTTTTTTGCTTCCTCCATCCGTTTATCGAACTGCGGATAGAAATCCCGGGAAGGATCATAGGGCTTCTGAAAGAAATTCTTCAGAAGATAGAGATTCGTATTTCTGGAAAGAGCCTCATTGTCCGGCGACTGTTCCAGCATCTCCTCCAGTCCTTCCAGGAAATAATGCCAGTCAGTGATATACTGCTCATAAGCCCTGATATCCGGCGTATCAATCCATTTGCGTACTTTAACCTTGGAGCGGTTTTCCTTCCGGCATTCATGTACCTGCAGAAAGTACCGGAAGCTGTGATTCTCATAATATCTTCCCAGGGGAAACAGGCGGCAGATGCCAGGTCGGTACGGATGAATACTGCATCGTCCTTCCTCGTTCAGGAAGGAACACTTCTCCTCTGCTCCTGCCATCTTCAGATTTGGAAGAATGATCCCGTCCACCACATTCAGCTCCACCCGGGAAGCCATCAGTTCATCAAAGGTGATCCCAAGCCCGGCAGTCAGACGGAAAACATCCAGAGGATCCAGGATAATGGACTCTCCCATCCCCCGGCAGCAGGCGCTGCATCCTGCACAGTCCCCGCAGCCGGCCTTCACCAGATCATTCATTCCATATAATTTCCCGTCGGAAATCTCTTCCAGACTGACATTTCGTTTCATAATCGATTCCTCATCTGCATTCCAGCAGTTTTTCCAGTTCTTCCCGGACTGCTTTGATAAAATCTGCGCTGTTCAGAACCGTGGGATTCTCAAGTGTGGTAATCAGCGCCAGGTCTTTGGTCATCCTTCCGCTTTCGATGGTGGAAACTGTGGCTTTTTCCAGCTTGTCTGCAAAATTCACCAGATCCGTGAGACCGTCCAGCTCACCGCGCTTGCGCAGGGCTCCGCTCCAGGCAAAAATCGTCGCCACGGAATTCGTGGAGGTCTCTTCCCCTGCCAGATATTTGTAATAATGGCGCTGCACTGTCCCGTGGGCTGCCTCATATTCAAATTTCCCGTCCGGAGATACCAGAACCGAGGTCATCATGGCCAGAGATCCGAAGGCTGAAGAAACCATATCGCTCATCACATCACCGTCATAATTTTTGCAGGCCCAGATGAAACCGCCCTCCGACTTCATAATCCGGGCAACGGCATCATCAATCAGCGTATAGAAATACGTAATACCGGCCTTTTCAAAGGCTTCCCGGTATTCTGCATCGTAAATTTCCTGAAAAAGATCCTTGAAGGTGTGGTCATACTTTTTCGAAATCGTATCCTTGGTGGCAAACCAGAGATCCTGCTTTGTATCCAGGGCATACTGGAAGCAGCTTCTGGCAAAGCTCTCGATGGAGCTCTGAAGGTTGTGCATCCCCTGCAGAACCCCCGGACCCTTGAATTCATGGATCAGCTCTCTGGTCTCTGTGCCGTCCTCTGCCGTGAAAACCAGCTCTGCCCTGCCGGCACAGGGAACCTTCATTTCGCTGGCCTTATAAACATCGCCGTAGGCATGTCTTGCCAGGGTGATGGGCTTTTTCCAGTTCTTTACGCAAGGTTCAATTCCTTTGACAATAATCGGCGTCCGGAAAACCGTCCCGTCCATAATGGCACGGATGGTACCGTTGGGGCTTTTCCACATTTCCTTCAGATTATATTCCTTCACCCGGGCAGCGTTGGGGGTGATGGTGGCACATTTCACGGCAACGCCGTATTTTTTCGCCGCGTAAGCGCTGTCATAGGTCACCTGGTCGTCCGTCTCATTCCGATGCTCCAGACCCAGGTCATAATATTCCGTTTTCAGCTCAATAAATGGCAGAAGAAGCTCGTCCTTAATCATTTTCCAGAGGATTCTGGTCATTTCATCTCCGTCCATCTCAACCAGCGGTGTCGTCATCTTCATTTTTTCCATAATCGGTTTCCTCCTCGTTCTGTTGTTCCTGAAGCCCCTTCTCTTCCATTTTCCGGATATTGTTTATGGAATTCAGGATATGCCTGGTGGCCAGCTCGTCAGCCTGGTCACCGTCTTTCGCGCGGATAGCCAGCATGATCTGCTCATGCTCCCGTGTGGAAAGCTCCGCCCTGGATCCGCTGGCCAGGGAGCTTTTGCGGACCCTTTGTACATACTGATGCAGATTTTTCAGCAGAGGAGTCAGCATTTTACTCTGACCCGCCTTGAACAGGATTTCATGGAAACGACTGTCCAGAGTCACCAGTTGGTCGAAGTTCTGCTTTTTCTCGTGAAATTTGGAGAGAAAAATCACTTCCTCCATCTCCTCAAGCTGTTCCTTCGTGATCCGCTCACAGGCCATTCGGGCACAGAGCCCTTCCAGCCTGGCCCGGATCTGATAAATATCCTTTACATCCTCCTGGGTAATGCCGGTCACATAGGCGCCCTTATTGGGAATAATCGTCACCAGCCCCTCCAGCTCCAGCTGCCGCAGGGCCTCCCTTACCGGAGTTCTGCTGACCCCCAGTTCCCTGCCAATGGCAGTTTCCCGAAGCTCCTCGTCATACTGGTAGCGGCCGTTCAAAATGCCCTCACGGATCGTGTGGAACACACGGCCCTGTAAAGAATACTGCTCTTCTCCCACGTTTCTCTGCCTCCTGCATCTGCATCTATATCAAATCGTAATTCAGCTTTTTGCAGCATTCCGTGATCACATCCGTCAGCTCCTCATCCGTAATTACGGTCACACGGCCCTCTTCGTATTCTTTGTCAACCCATTCCTTTACCAGAGTCACAAGAGGCGCGTCCTTCCTGATTTTCCGATCCTCAGCCAGATGATAATAGCTGTTGATCCAGTGCGCGATCCCGGCCAGGCCCGAAGTATTGGAAACAGACACCAGCGCCGGTCGCTTTAAAAATTTGTCCGTATCAAATATATTATAAATCTCTTCATTTTTCAAGAGGCCATCTGCATGAATTCCCGCCCGGGTCACATTAAAGTTCTTTCCCACAAAAGGTGTCCTGGGAGGAATCGGATAACCGATCTCCTTTTCATAGTATTCCGCCAGCTCCGTAATCACTGCGGTATCCATACCGTCCAGACCGCCCCGCAGCTGCGCGTATTCGAAAACCATGGCCTCCAGCGGCGTATTCCCGGTCCGCTCACCGATGCCGAACAGAGAACAGTTCACGCCGCAGGCGCCGTAAAGCCACGCGGTGGTGGAGTTGCTGACCGCCTTATAAAAATCATTATGTCCGTGCCACTCAATCAGTTCGGAAGGAACCCCTGCATGGGTCATAATTCCATAGATGATTCCCGGAACCGACCTGGGAATCACAGCCCCCGGATAATTCACCCCGTATCCCATGGTATCACAGCAGCGTATCTTTATGGGAATCTGATACTGCTCCATGAGATGCATCAGCTCCAGGCAGAAAGGAATCACATATCCATAAATATCAGCCCTGGTAATATCCTCCAGATGGCATCTGGGACTGATCCCGGTTTCCAGGCATTCCCGGATCACGCTTAAATAGTGTTCCATTGCCTGCTTTCTGGTCATTTTCATCTTATAAAAGATGTGATAGTCGGAACAGCTGACCAGGATCCCCGTCTCCTTCAGACCGATCTCCTTAACCAGTTCAAAATCCTTTTTACTGGCGCGAATCCAGCTCGTCACCTCCGGAAACGCATATCCCCGTTCCATGCATTTATATACGGCGTCCCGATCCTTTTTACTGTAGAGAAAAAATTCACTCTGACGGATCTTTCCCTGGGGACCTCCCAGACGGTGAAGATAATCATAAATCGTCACAATCTGCTCTGTGGTATAGGGTGCCCGGGACTGCTGACCATCCCGGAAGGTGGTATCCGTTATCCAGATCTCATCCGGCATATGATGGGGAACAATCCGGTCGTTAAAAGCGATCTTCGGCACCTCATCGTAAGGAAACAGGTTCCGGAATACATTGGGTGTCTGTACATCCACCAGCGGATACATGTGTTCCTCAAGCTGAAGCAGATTGGTCTGTTTATTCATTTTTACACGGCGGTTTTCCATGATAACTTCCTCCTGAATTGCATAACTGTATTTCTGTATAATTGTATACAATTATACATGGATTGTCAATCCCAACTTCGATTTTTACTAAAACGCAAGAAGCCGCCCAATATGAAGCCGCCCCCAGCCCTGCTGATTGCGGTCCAGCCCGATATCCTCAGCCGTCTCTTTCAGACGCATTTTCACCTCTACGTTGGTCAGCTCCGGTCTGGCTGCCAGAAGAAGGGCAATTGCCCCCGATACCACCGGCGTTGCCATGGACGTCCCGCTTTTCACCTGATAGAGCAGCTTTCCGCGGATCGGCTTCCCGCTGCAGGCAATGATGCCGGACCCCGGGGCGCAGATGTCCGGTTTACAGACACACTCCCGCGTGGGTCCTCTCCCGGAATAGCAGGGACGAACATCGCTTTTCCCTCCGGGCAGGCTGCAGTCATCAGAGGCGCCTACCGTAATAACCTTCCGGCTGTTTCCCGGAACGGTAATGCTCATGGGAGCCGGTCCCATATTGCCTCCTGCCACAACCACAACGATCCCGCTGTCCCATGCCCTTTCCACCGCATCCAGCATGGTCTGATCCAGGTCTTCATCCTCCTTCACGGTTCCCACAGAAATATTCATAATCCGAATGTCATATTTTTCTTTGTTCTGAATCACCCAGGCAATTCCTTTCTCCACATCCTCCCGCATCCCGTTTCCCCGCTCATCCAGAACTTTGACAGGAAGGAGCCGGCAGGCCGGGGCAATTCCCGCATATCGTCCGCCGGAAAGCTTTCCGTCTCCGCCCAGGATCCCGCAGACATGAGTGCCGTGGGAGCTGTCGTCATAGCACTGGTTTTTGCGATGCAGAAAATCCCGAAATCCTGCAATTCTTCCGCCAAAATCCGGATGCGGCGCCAGACCGGTATCCAGGACAGCCACGGTAATCCCCTGACCCAAAATTCCTTTCCGGTAAGCTTCCTGCGCGTGAACAGTTTGTCTGACCCGGTCCATCCCTGAAACCTCTTTTTCTTTTAGCTTATGCGGAAAAACACGGATTCGTTCGGTACTTTCCATACATCCCCTACCGCTCACCGGATAATGTTCTCCCTCATTCATATTTTTCATTCTCCTTTCATATGTTTTGGAAAAACGGTGAATCTTATGGACAACTCACAGATCCACGACTGGATCCTCTCCGAAGATTACGCAGACATTCTGGCCTCCTTAAATCTGTCCCAACAAAGCGTTCTGCGGGAATTTTCCCGGTACGGAGCCCAGCCTCTGGGCGGCCAGTTCGTCATGCTGCACGTCCCGGTTTCCAGCCTCCCTTCCAATCTCCTGAATGTGCTTGGCTATTCCAATATTCCCAAGCTTTACACCACCCTGGACACCACCAGCCTGGAGCGCTCCGGCATTCTCCAGCTTCAGAATCTTTCCTCCTTTCCTTTAAAAGGCGAAGGTGTGCTCATTGGTTTTCTGGACACCGGAATCAATTACCAGTCCTCTGCCTTCCGCGGCCGGGACGGTTCCACACGGATTCTGGGGATCTGGGACCAGACCATTCAGAACGGCCCCCACTTTGCGCTCCAATACGGAACTGTCTATACCAGGGAACAGATCAACCAGGCACTCCGCTCGGAGGAGCCTCTCTCTGTGGTCCCCACTGAGGACCCGGATGGTCATGGAACCTTTCTGGCCTCCGTAGCCTGCGGCAGTGCCGACCCTGCCAGTCAGTTCATCGGCGCTGCGCCGGAATCCCGGATTGCCATGGTCAGACTCAAGCCTGCCAAAAAATATCTGCACCGCTTTTTCCTGGTTCCGGAGGATGCCCTGGCTTTTCAGGAGACAGATCTCATGGCCGGAATCCTGTACCTTCAGCAGCTGGCTGCAGAGAACCGGCTTCCTCTGGTTCTCTGCATTGGAGTGGGCACAAACCAGGGCGACCATGCAGGGGGCTCTCCCCTCGCATCCGTACTCAATGAATATTCCAAAAAAGCCGGTTTTTATCCGGTTCTCGCCGGAGGAAACGAAGCCGGAAAAGGCCATCATTATTACGGAAAGCTGGAGAGACAGAACGACACTGCCGCTGTGGAAATCCTTTCCACAAAGGATACAGAGGGCTTTACCCTGGAACTGTGGGCACAGTCGCCGGAGCTGTATTCCGTCGCCATTACTTCGCCCATGGGAGAAACCATTCCCAACATTCCGCCTCGTCTGCGCCAGCAGTCCGTCTATCATTTTGCCCTGGAACGCACGGCCCTCTACGTCAATTATGAGCTCGTGGAGGCCCAGTCCGGCAGCCAGCTGATTGTCCTGCGTTTTCAGTGGCCCACAAGCGGCGTCTGGACCATCCGGGTTACCAACAATCAGTTCATCAACGGTGTCTTCCATATGTGGCTTCCCATCACCGGCTTTCTCCCGGAAGGTACAGGATTCCTGGCTCCAAACCCGGATACAACACTGACCAGTCCGGCAGACGTTCCAGGCGGAATCACTGTCAGTACCTACAATGCCTATGACAGCAGCCTCTTTATCCATTCCAGCCGGGGGTACACCCGCACCGGCGGAATCAAACCGGATCTGGCGGCTCCCGGTGTGGAGGTAACGGGAATTGTTCCCGCCTACGGAGATCTTTCCAGATCCTTTTTCCGCTACGGAACTGCCACGGGTTCCAGCATTGCCTCCGCCATCACAGCCGGGGCCTGCGCACTGCTGGTCAACTGGGAAATGACGCGGACAAATCCCACCGTCCCCACAGCGGCCGAACTGCGCAACCTGCTGATCCGCGGAGCCAGAAGAAGCAGCGATTCTCTCTATCCCAACCGTGCCTGGGGCTACGGTGCCCTGGACCTTTACGGTATTTTTCAAAGTCTCATATAAACAGGAACCAAAATTCTGCCGGCGCATATGATAAACTGTAATCCAAAATTGGAGGATCAAAACATGAGTGATTTAGCTGCTACAAACTGTGGATGTGAAAGAGACAATAACTGCAGAAACGACTGCGGATGTTTCGGAAACAACTTCATCTGGCTGATTATCCTCTTTGCCTGCTGCGGCAACAACAGCTGGGGCGGCTGCGGCAACGGCTGTGGCTGCGGCAATGATAACTGCTGCCTGATTATCATCCTGCTTCTGCTGTGCGGCAACAACTGGGGCGGCAACGGCTGCGGTATCTGCGGCTAACATTAAAAAGAAAGCCTCCTTCCGGGGGCTTTCTTTTTATGAGCGGACGCGCTGCTTTCCGGCCCCCGCCATTCTGTCATTCGGATATGGTTCTCTTTTTCTCTCCCAGGCTGTTTTCCTTTTTCCGGCCCTCCGGGTTTGGCCCGTCTTCTGCCTCTGTGGGCTCTCTTTTTCTTCTTGCCAGGCATTCCTCATCGATCTCATAAAATGCGTTGCCATCCAGCACAATTCTCATGCTGCTGACCTCCTTGCAGAAAAATACCGTCTGTCCCTGTTTCGGGACCTTCCTCCTGCCGTATAATAGTATCCTATGCATAAGCCCCAGGCTCTGCGCATAGGATAGTTTCAAAAGGCAAAGGCGGGAATCCCCTTGAATCAGGAAGACCACACCCCTTCTCTCACGGCTCTGGACTACATAGCCAACGGCAGCCACCTGGCAATGCTCAAGGCCCTGGTGCCTTTTCTGGCCCCCTCCATGCAGAGGGCCTTTGCAGTCACTATTAAATTTATGGAGCTTGGAAATATCCTGAAATTTTATGACAATCCGCCGGAGCTGGGGGCCTGCTCCCTGCAGGCTCCCGGCAGCACCGCCGCAGATATCCTTCAGACAATCCGGTGCTATCTGGGTCCCGCCGAACAGGAATCCGTTGACCAGTGCCTGAATCTGATGCAGACCATGGAGCTTTTTCAGGAGCTGCAAAGAGACGGCGGCGGAGAAGATCTTCTGCGCTCCATGTTTGAAACCGTTCAGGCTCCGGAGAAGCCTGACGGAGAAAGGAAGGAAAATGTCTGATACAAGCTGGATGAACAATCCGAATCTGAAAAATATTGATAAAACAAAGCTGGAAGCCCTGCTGTCCATGGCAGACCAGTCCCAGGGAAAATCACAAAAAGAGCTGCTGCCATTTCTGCTGGCAGCAGCCAATAAATCCCGCAGTCAGGGAGTCCGTTTCACTCCCGAAGAGACAGATGCCATTATTGAAGTGCTGAAGATGGGAAAATCTCCCGAAGAAATCCAGAAAATCGACCGGATCCGCACTCTGATGAAAATGATGGGCTGACCAGATCCAGTCCCTCCGGAACGAAGGCTGAATCACAGATCCAGGCAGACTTCAGTTCTGATCTTCCAGAATGGATTCCCGCAGTAGGGTCAGTGCCCTCACAACTGCATTTTCCCGGATCTTCTGACGACCTCCCTTAAAGTGGAATTCATTTACCGTAATCCGGTTGTTGTAGCAGCAGGCAATATAAACCAGCCCCACCGGCTTTTCCGGAGTTCCTCCGTCCGGCCCCGCCAGGCCGGTAATGGATACACAGACATCGGTTCCGGTAATAAAAGCGCCGTTTTTCGCCATTTCCTTGGCAGTTTTGTCGCTTACAGCGCCGTAATCCTTCAGGGTATTTTTCTTCACATCCAGGAGCTTTCTCTTGGCGCGGTTGGAATAAGTGACAAACCCCTGCTTATACACCTCGGAAACTCCCGGAACGTTGGTCAGTCTGGCTGCCAGCATGCCTCCAGTACAGGATTCTGCCGTCGTCAGTGTCAGCTGTTTTTCCTTCAGCAGCTCCACAACAGTCTCCTCCAGGGTAACCTTCTCTTCCGTGGTGTAGATATTGCTTCCGAAACGGCTGCGAAGCTCCTTCACCATGGGCTTAATCAGTTTTTTGGCTTCCTTTTCATCGCTGGCCTTCGCAGTCACCCGCAGATGAACCTCTCCGGTCTTTGCATAAGTGGCAATGGTCGGATTGGACTGCTTCTCAATCAGGTCCGCGATCTGCGTCTCCACATAGCTCTCGCCCAGACCACAGATCTTCACCATGGAGGAGCAGATCGTCTCCGGCTGAAGCTTATTCAGATAGGGAAAAATATCATTCTCGAACATGGGAACCAGCTCATTGGGCGGGCCCGGAAGAAGGATAACGGATTTTCCCTTTTTCTCCATGATAATGCCCGGTGCCGTGCCGTTCTGGTTGTCCACCACAATGGCCCCCTCCGGAACCATGGCCTGCTTCCAGTTATTGTCCGTAATGATTTTAAACTGGCTGTTTTTAAAATACTCTTCGATTCTCTTTCTGGAATGAGAATCCTCAACCAGCGGCATTTCCATAACCTCTGCCGCAATCTCTTTTGTCAGGTCATCCTTGGTGGGCCCCAGGCCTCCGGAAAGGATCACCACATCCGAACGCTCCAGTGCTGTGCGCAGGGTGTCGCTGAGACGCTCCTCATTATCTCCCACCACTGACTGATGATACATGGAAAGTCCCAGAATCGCGCACTGACGCGACAGATAAGCGGCGTTAGTATTTACAATATTTCCAAGCAAAAGCTCTGTACCCACTGAAATCAACTCAACAACCATAACCATACCTCCGTATTTTTATCCTGTGTACCTGCCCTAATTCTGCATGCTCAGCACCTGCCGGTTCTTCCAGATGTAATCCACCATGGAAACCACGGTCAGGACCACCGCGATATAGAAGCATATCGTTTCCAGTATTCCAAAAGCGCCGCCCAGATCCGCGATCATCAGAATGATCATGACCATCTGGGAAATGGTCTTCAGCTTTCCCCACCAGCTTGCCGCGATGACAATCCCATTGTCCGCTGCAACGAGACGGAAACCGCTGATAATAAACTCCCGGCTGATGATCACAATGACTGCCCAGCTCGGAATCTTTCCGATATCCATCAGACAGATCAAAGCCGCGCAGACCAGAAGCTTGTCCGCCAGAGGATCCATAAACTTTCCGAAATTCGTCACCTGATGGTTTTTTCTGGCCAGATAACCATCCAGAGTATCCGTAAGACTCGCCGCAACAAAAATGCCCAGAGCAATGTATTTGTCAGCGGCAGTCAGGTCACAAAGCATGAAAACAACAAAAAACGGAATCAGAATGACTCTTAATATTGTCAGCATATTTGGGGTATTCATACAACAATCTCTCCTGTCAGATCATATTCCAGTGCTCCGGTCACCCTGACTTTTACAAAGTCACCGGAAACCAGCGTTTCCTCCGTGTTCAGAAACAGGTAGCCGTCAATTCCCGGGGCATCCTTATAGGTTCTGGCCACATAGGCGTTTTCATCCGCTACCTTTCCTTCTACCATCACCACAAGCTCTCTGCCCTTCATCTCTTCCGCAAGATCAAAGGCAATCTCCTGCTGAAGCTCCATCAGCTCATCCTTTCGCTCAAGCTTCACTTCCTCCGGAATCTGATCCGGCATGGCAGCTGCAGGTGTATCTTCCTCCGCGGAATAGGGGAAAACACCCAGACGGTCAAATTCCATCTCATCCACAAACTCCAGCAGTTCCCGGTGTTCCTCTTCTGTCTCCCCCGGGAAACCGGTAATCAGCGTGGTCCTCAGAGCAATATCCGGTATCTCCCTTCGCAGCGTTCCGATAATCGCAGTCAGATCCGCCTTGGAGGTCCGTCTTCCCATACGCTTCAGAATCCGGTCATTGCAGTGCTGAATGGGCAAATCCAGATAATGACAGATCTTCGGCTGATTTTTGATGGTTTCGATCAGTTCTCCGTAAATCTCTTCCGGATAGCAGTACAGAATCCGGATCCAGCGGATTCCTTTTATTTCACAGAGCCTATTTAAAAGCTCATGAAGACATTTTTTCCCATAAAGATCCACTCCGTAGAGTGTGGTCTCCTGGGCCACCAGAATCAGCTCCTTCACGCCCTGAGCCGCCAGACTCTCCGCCTGCTGAAGCAGATCCTCCATGGGATAGCTGCGGTAGCGTCCGCGGATCTTCGGAATGATACAGTAGGTGCAGTGCTTGTTGCATCCCTCCGCGATCTTTAAATGTGCATAATGTCCGCCGGTTGTCAGTTTCCGTTCTGCCGTCGTATGCGGCAGCCCTTCCAGCGAACG
>JAXEJQ010000062.1:0-17130 GCA_034101475.1 Candidatus Limivivens sp. | reverse complement strand
GGCCCCTGTTTCATGCGCAGTGGTGCCAACGCAGGGCATGGGGGTTTACTATAAAAGTCCCGGACAGCAGCCATGTGGTGAAGCATGCTTGCATGCGCAGACACATGGCTATTGGACGGGCTACCCGTATGAGCAAGCAGCGGAGCGAATTGCGAATACGGGGCGATTGCATTAGCAATCGACTTTTATTATTGGTGATGTCTGCATCAGCAGACATTTCCGTTTCGTTAGAAATGTCTGACCCATGAAAGGTCAGGAAGAAAGGTGGAGGTTTATGAAAGAAACATTGCAGGATTTGAAGACAAGAAGAAGCTGTCGGAAATTCAAGCCGGAGCAGATCCGCCGGGAGGAACTGGATCAGATTCTGGAGGCGGGTACCTATGCTCCCACAGGAATGGGAATGCAGTCTCCGATTATGGTGGTGATTCAGGATAAAGAAACCATTGCCAGACTTTCCAGAATGAATGCGGCAGTTATGGGCAGCACGTCGGATCCGTTCTATGGCGCACCGACGATTATCATTGTCCTGGCAGACAGAAGCAGAGGGACGTATCTGGAGGATGGAAGTCTCGTTATGGGGAATCTGCTGAATGCAGCCCATGCTCTTGGTATCGGTTCCTGCTGGATTCACCGGGCAAAGGAAGAATTCGAAAGCCCGGAAGGCAGGGAACTGCTGAAGCAGTGGGGGATCCAGGGTGATTATGTTGGTATCGGTCACTGTATCCTGGGTTATGAAGACGGAGTACCTGCTCCAGCGAAACCAAGAAAAGATCATTATATCGTGAGAGTATGATTCGATGAAAAAGAAAAACCGGAATCCATATTTTAATCTGATGATAGCAGTTTTCGGGGCGATTGCCCTGAGTATCCTGTTTTTTTTCCTGCTTTTTCGCTTTGATTCCATTAAAAAGGATTTCGGCAGACTGGTGAATATTCTGATGCCCTTCATTTACGGAGGAGTGATTGCCTATCTGCTGAAGCCTATCTGTAATTTCTGGGAAAAAAAGCTGCGTCTTTTCTTTCGGAAATTCTGGAAAAAGGGGGAAAGGCTGGCCGGACCTCTGAGTATTCTGATCAGTATGGTCCTGGGGATCAGTGTGGTGGTAGTCCTGATTCTTCTGGTACTGCCGGAATTGATCAACAGCATTTATGGAATTTTGAAAACCGTTCCGGGAAGTATTGAGAGTCTGACGGACTGGGTTCTGCAATATGTGGGAGATAATGAGGTGCTGAGCAACTATGTGGAGGAAATTTCGAACAGTATCTCTGTTTCTCTGCCGAACTGGATCAAGACCACCCTTCTTCCGGGAATGCAGACACTGATCGACGGTTTTTCCAGCAGCGTCTCCAGTATTGTAACGATTCTTAAGAATCTGTTTATCGGCATTATCGTTGCCATCTATCTGCTGGGGAGCCGGAGACAGTTCGCGAAGCAGGGAAAGATGCTTCTGGAAAGTATGTTCCACCACAAATGGGCGGGGATTATCCTGGAGGAAATCAGATATGCGGATCAGATGTTCGGCGGGTTTATCAATGGAAAACTGGTAGATTCACTGATCATCGGCGTCATCTGTTTTGTGGCCATGATGCTGATGCGGATGCCCTATACGGTACTGGTCAGTGTGATTGTGGGCGTCACGAATATTATTCCCTTTTTTGGCCCCTATATCGGTGCGATTCCTTCCGCGCTGCTGATTTTAATGGTGAGTCCCGGGAAATGTGTTCTGTTCATTGTTTTTATTGTCGTTCTTCAGCAGTTTGACGGGAATATTCTGGGTCCCAGGATTCTGGGGAATGTCACAGGGCTGTCCAGCTTCTGGGTGCTGTTTGCCATTCTGTTTTTCGGAGGGGTCTTTGGATTTATTGGAATGATCATTGGAGTGCCTGTGTTCGCAGTGCTGTATGATATCCTTCGCAAGCTGGTGCACAAGGGCCTGGCTTACCGCCAGGCCCAGGCACGGGAGCAGCTTCAGAAAGAATAAAAAGCCTCTTCCATGTCCCTGGGCATGGGAGAGCAGAAGGAGAGTGCTTCTCCGGTGATAGGATGAGAAAAGGTCAGCCGGTGAGAGTGAAGAGCCTGCCTGTTGATGTGGGAATAATCCGGATGATACAGGAAGTCTCCTGGCAGGGGATGGCCCAGGTATTTCATATGAACCCGAATTTGATGGGTGCGCCCGGTTTCCAGTTCCAGGGAAACCAGGGAGCACCCATTCTCTGTCTCCCCGCCGGGGTGGAATGCAAGGCGCTGAAAATGAGTGACTGCCCGTTCCCCGTGTTCAAAATCAATACAGCGGGCCAGGGCAGAGCCTTCCATACGGCCAATGGGGGCATCGATGGTTCCCGTATCCGGCACCAGGCCGTCGGCCAGGGCCAGATATTCCCGATGAATTTTCCGGTTTTTTACCATATCGGAGAGGATGGAGCCACTGAGCATGTGTTTGGCGATGATCAGCAGGCCGGTGGTATCCCGGTCCAGACGATTAATGCATCGGTAAACAAACGGAATTTTCTGTTCCTGAAAATACCAGGCCAGTCCGTTGGCCAGAGTATTGCCGTGGTTCTGAAAGGAGGGGTGCGTGGGGGTATCGGCCGGTTTATCCACCACCAGCAGATCCGGATCCTCGTAGACAATCTTCAGGTCCATGGGAACCGGCTGAATACGCTCAGAAGGCGTTTCCTCCCGCAAAATCACGGTAAGCCGGTCCAGAGGCTTCAGGAATGCAGTGGCATAGCAGCGGACGCCGTTCAGACAGATGCCGTCGTCCGATTTTTTCAGGGTTGTCAGGATATGGTGGGAATATCCGCGGCTTCGGAGAAAATCAGCCACCCGCAGGCCGTTTTCTTTTTCTGTAATGAGATATTCAAAGATTCGTTCCATGGTTCTGTGATTGAAACGGGGGAACCCGCCTTTGACAGATTCCCCCAAACAGTTACTATTTTACAAGAATTTTTTCGATTTCTGCCAGGTACATAGTGTGATAATCCCTGTCCGGATACCATTTCTGTTCCGGTTCTGGATCAAGAAAGCACTCAGGCTTCATTTCCTGGGCATACAGCTTGCGGCAGATCAGTACCGTGCCTGCTTCTTCGAAATAGGGCGTATTACCGTCGTGGACAACCGTCAGCCCGGATTTGGTGAGCTTATCCTCGTTCCGTCCGGAAACGCTTCCCAGATAACTCAGGGTTTTCCGGTATTCCTCACCCAGAACAGAGAGGGAGAAGACCGCAGAGGCATCCACGAACTCCTTGGTATAACGCTGGGGCCGGAGATAAATGGAAACCACCGGCTTTCCCCACATAATTCCCACACCGCCCCAGGAAGCGGTCATGGTATTCACTTTGCCCTCTTTTTCCGCTGTTACTAAAAGCCATTCCTTTCCAATCATGGTAAAAGGATTTTTGGTAAGTTCTTCCGGTTTGATTGTATGAAACATAAAGCTCCTCCTTTGCTTATTCTGATTTAACCTGATTCCAGAGTTCATTGTACAGGTTTTCTGCCTCTGTGCCAAGATACTGGAAGGTTTCACAGTTGGTCATCTTGGAAAGATCCGGGAATGCGATTTCACTGTTGCGGATATCTTCATCCTCGATAAGCTCTCTGGCAGCGGTGTTGGGAGTGGAGTAGGTGATGTATTCGAAATTCATCAGAGCGATCTCCGGCTTGCAGAGGAAATTGATGAAAGCTTCCGCGTTTTCTTTGTTTTTGGCGTTTTTCGGAATCACCCAGCTGTCGATCCAGATATTGGAGCCTTCTTCGGGAACAACATATTCCAGATTTTCGTTTTCACGCTGCGTATAAATGGCTTCGCCGGAATAAATGACGCCGATGGCAGCTTCATCACCGATCATTTTGTCACGCACTTGATCTACCACATAGGCCTGTACCAGAGGCTTCTGTTCCTTTAAGGATTCGGCAGCTTCCTTCAGCTCAGCTTCATCTGTGGAATTCAGAGAGTAGCCAAGCCGTTTCAGAGCCACCGCAAAAGCGTCGCGGACGCTGTCCTGCATGAGAATGTTGTCCTTATATTTCTCATCCCAGAGAACGTCCCAGCTTGTGATGGGTTCCTCCACCATGGATGTATTGTAAAGGATGCCGACGGTTCCCCAGCAGTAAGGAACGGAATATTTATTGCCCGGATCAAACTCTTCGGACCACTTCATATAGTCTTCCCCGATATTTACGATATTGGGAATGTTGTCAAAATTGATTTCCGCCAGCAGGTCGTTGTCGATCATTTTCTGGATCATATAGTCGGAAGGACAGATCACATCGTAGGTGATGGCACCGGATTCCACCTTGGGATACATGATTTCGTTTGTCTCGAATTCTTCGTAAATGACTTTGATGCCTGTTTCTTCCTCAAACATATCCAGAACATCAGGATCCAGATATTCGCCCCAGTTGAAGACGACAACCTCTCCACCGGCTTTTTGAGCGGAAGCAGTGGTGGCGGATTCCTTTTCGGAAGAAACGGGAGCTGTTGTTTCCTTTTCGGGTGAGGAGCCGCAGCCGGTCAGGACCGAGGCGGAAAGGATGCCCGCCATGGATAATGCAAGTACTTTTTTCATAATCGTAATCCTCCTTTGGCCAGTCAGGCCGGTTTTTTTGTATGATTCTTCGGTTTACGGTTCATGATCAGCATCAGCAGAAGAACCGAAACAAAAAGAAGCGTGGAGAGGGCGTACATTTCCGGCTTGATTCCTTTCTTCACTTCGGTGTAGATCTTTGTGGAGAGGGTATCAAAGCCGGGGCCTTTTACAAAGTAGGTGATGACGAAATCATCCAGGGACATGGTAAAGGCCAGCAGAGCTCCGGAAAGGATTCCAGGCAGAATGTCCGGGAAAGTTGTTTTGAAAAAGGCGTAAAGGGGGGAAGCACCCAAATCCAGGGCAGCCTCGTAGGTACTGATATTGGTCTGCTTCAGCTTTGGCATCACGCTCAGAATTACGTAGGGAATATTGAAAGTGATGTGGCCGATCAGTACAGTCCAGAACCCAAAGGGCATGGACAGACCAAAATGGGAAAGAACCTGTCCCACAGCAATAAAAATCAGCATCAGGGAGATTCCGGTCACAATATCCGCGTTCAGCATGGGGATGTTGACCATGCCGAGCCAGAAAGAGCGCCAGCGCTTTTTCATGGCATTCAGGGCGATGCAGGCGGCGGTTCCGATCAGAGTGGCAAGGAGGGCGGATAAAAAGGCCACCAGCAGCGTATTGTAAAGAGCCTGCATGATCTGCCGGTTTTCAAAGAGGGCTGCATACCATTTTAATGTGAAGCCTCCCCATTTTGCCCGGCTCTTGGAAGCGTTGAAGGACAGAACGATCAGGGTGACAATGGGGGCATACAGCAGGACAAAAATGAAGAACAGGTAAGCCCGGGAAGCAATTTTCTTTATCATAAGGCAACACCCTCCCCCTCTTTGTCATATTTGTTCATCACTGCCATGGACAGCAGGATGAAGATCATCAGAACCAGAGACAGGCCGCTGCCTACGTGCCAGTTGTTGACCTGCTTGAACTGCTGCTCGATAACATTTCCGATGAGCAGGATCTTGCTGCCGCCAAGCAGATCGGAGATCACGAAGGTCGTCAGGGCAGGTACAAAAACCATGGTAATGCCGCTGATGATTCCCGGAATGGTCAGCGGAACCGTAATTTTGCAGAAAATCTGAAAACCGTTGGCACCCAGGTCCTTCGCCGCATTGATAACTGCCGGATCAATCTTCACCAGGGAATTATAAATCGGAAGCAGCATAAAGGGCAGGAAGTTGTAAACCATACCCAGTACAATGGCATAGGGTGTATTGATAATGCTCAGGGTGGGCAGATGCAGCATCTTCAGAATCATGTTGATGACGCCGGACTTCTCCAGAAGCGTCTGCCAGGCCAGGGTCCGCAGAAGAAAGTTCATCCACATGGGAATAATGAAAATCATCACAATGAAACCGGTCTGCCTTACCTTAAGATTGACCAGAATCATGGCCAGCGGATACGCCATGACCAGGCAGATGACCGTGGCAATCAGGGAGAGCAGCAGAGACAGAAAAAGCGCCTTGCTGTACTCCGGAGTGGTGATTTTCAGGATATTGTCCAGGGTGAAGCTGCCGTCCTCCAGAGCTGTGAAGCCATAGTAGACAATCAGCAGCAGCGGGATGATGGTAAAAGCCACGGTCCATACCAGAAAAGGACCGGAAAGCAGGGGATTTTTCTTCTTATTCATCGATCATCGCGGCCTCCTCGTCTTCGGATTCCGGTTTGTTCATAATCTGGATATTGAAGGGCACTACCCGGATACCGACTCTGGTCCCCACCGGGAACATGCCGGTGCTGTGAACCAACCATTCAAATCCGTTTGCCGTTACTTCCATCTCATAGTGAACTCCTTTAAAAATCAGGTGGGTGACAATGCCGTCCAGCAGACCCTCGCCGGGAGATACCAGCTCCACGTCTTCCGGGCGGATGACCACATCCACGGGCTTATTCTGACCAAAGCCCGTATCCACGCAGGGAAATCTGACACCCAGAATCTCCACCAGCTTATCCTCCAGCATGATGCCGTCCAGAATATTGCTGTCGCCGATAAAGTCAGCTACAAAGGCGTTCTGCGGCTCGTTGTAGATATCCTCCGGGGTACCGATCTGCTGAATGTAGCCCTGGTTCATAACAACGATGGTATCTGACATGGTCAGGGCTTCTTCCTGATCGTGGGTTACATAAATAAAGGTAATGCCAAGCTCATTTTTCAGGCGGATCAGCTCATACTGCATATCCTGCCGAAGCTTCAGGTCCAGGGCGCCCAGGGGCTCATCCAGAAGCAGAACCTTGGGTTCATTTACGATGGCTCTGGCGATGGCGATTCGCTGCTGCTGGCCGCCGCTTAAGGAGTCCGGTGTACGGTTTTCGTAGCCTTCTAGATTCACCAGCTTTAAGGCGTATTTGATCTTATCCTGAATATAGGCTTTGCTTTTCTTTTTGATTTTCAGCCCAAAAGCAATATTTTCGGAGATCGTCATATGGGGAAACAGGGCGTAGCGCTGGAAAACTGTATTCAACTGCCGTTTGTTGGGGGCAAGAGAAGTAATATCCTGTCCGTCGAAGATGACCTGTCCCTTATCCGGATGCTCAAAACCTCCGATAATCCGAAGAGTGGTGGTTTTGCCGCAGCCGGAAGGACCCAGCAGGGTGAGAAATTCATTTTCACGGATATACAGGTTCATCTCATCCAGTACCATCTGGCCGTCAAAAGATTTTGAAATGTTGATCAGATCGATTAGTTTGTGGCTCATCAGAATCCTCCTTCGTAACAATTAAAAACTTGGCGGGGTGCTGACCCAGATGAGTGTGGCCGGCGTTTTCCCGGTGTTTTCCAGATAATGCTTTCTGGAAGCGCTAAAATAAAAGCTTTCACCCTTTTTGGCTTTATACATATTATTTCCGACGTGAATCGTGACGGTGCCTGAAAGAACGTATCCGAATTCCTCACCCTCATGGGGAAGGTCCGGGTAGACGCTTCCGCCTGGTTCCATGGTGAGACGGATGGGTTCCATCATATTTTTCTGGGCATTCGGAATGATCCACTCAATGGTATTTTTCTGCTCAGAGTCCGTCTTTTCAAAATAGTCGCTGTCGTGGAAGACCACCTGCTCCTCCTGGTCCTCGCAGAAAAACTCGTTCAGGCTGGTGCCCAGACACTGAAGAATATCCATGAGGGTGGCGATGGAAGGGGAGGTCAGATCCCGCTCCAGCTGGGAGATAAAGCCCTTGGACAGTTCGCAGCGGTCTGCCAGCTCTTCCTGAGTAAGCTGTCTGGCAATCCGCAGTTCTTTAATCTTTTTTCCGATTTCCATATGCGTTAGCGCCTCTTTTCCGATTCGCAGTTCATCCATCAAAACGGTTTCGTGAAGATAAACACAAAGTTTAGTAAAAGTAAACTGTACAACAAGAATGATTATACAGATTCCTGCAGGAAAGTCAATATCTTATTTTCGGAAAATAAACAAATTTTATGAGAACTTTTCTATTAACAAATTCGCCGGTTTATGGTAAGATAAATCTAGCGCAAATAAAAACTGCAACAGGAGGAACGAACATGTATCAGTATGACAGAAAAGATAAATACGTTGCATATGTGGGGACCTATACCCATGGCAGCAGTATCGGCATCCACGTGTACGATCTGGATGTGGAAAACGGGTATATGACGGAGCGGGAAGTGATTCCGGTTAATAATGCTTCTTACGTGGCACGTTCGACAAACGGCAAATACCTCTATTCCATCGCAGACGAAGGCGTAGCGGTTATGAAGATCAAAGAAGACGGCGGTCTAACCCCGATCAATGAGGTGGGGATTGACGGTATGCGGGGCTGCTTCCTCTCCACAGACGCAGAGGGCAAGTTCCTTTTCGTAGGCGGTTATCATGACGGAAAGGTGACAGTGGTACATACACATAAAGACGGCAGACTGGGCAGTGTTCTGGACGGGATTTTCCATAAGGGACTTGGCAGCGTGGCTGAGCGGAATTTCCGCCCCCATGTGAGCTGTACCATGCCCACACCGGACGGCAAATATCTCTGTGTGGTAGATAATGGGATCGATCAGATCAAGATTTATACGGTGAATCCGAATACCGGAAAGCTGAAGTTATACGATATTCTCCGGTGCGAACTGGAGTCCGGTCCCCGTTGGATCCGCTTCAGCAGGGACGGCAGATTTGCCTATGTGATCTGTGAGCTGAGCAATGAGATTCTGGTCTATACCTACGATGGCAGCGGAAAATCTCCCAGATTTGAGTTGATCCAGAAGGTGAAGACCCCCATGGATGAGGCAGAAGGCGGCTGTGCAGCGTCAGCACTGCGGATATCTCCCAGCAACCGTTATCTGTACTGCTCCACAGCAGGGGATAATTCGGCAGGCGTCTTTAAGATTGACCAGGAAACCGGTATGCTGGAGGAGGTCTGCATCATGCCCATCAGCGGCAAGTATCCCAAGGATCTGGCTGTTTTCCCGGACGAGAAAACCCTGGTGGTGCTGAACCATGAATCCAATGAGATCCGCTTCTTCACCATTGATTATGAGAAGGGGCTGCTGGTTATGAAAGGAAAGCCCATTCAGATTGAAACACCGAACTGTATTCTGATTAATAAAGTGGGAGATTTCATTGACTGATGATTCCGCTGTAATACGAAGAAAGAGTGAAAAAACGGAGCAGCTTTGGCTGTTCCGTTTTTTTACAGATAAATGGCAAAGCAGATCAGCGATAGAAGCGGATCAGGTGATCCATTCGGGAGGTGACTCCTGCGAAGAGCATGTCTACCAGAGTAATGGCTGTCATGGATTCCACGACAACGACAGCCCTTGGGACGATGACAGGGTCATGACGTCCTTTTATATTGACGGAAAGGGATTTTCCGTCCCGGGTGACCGTGTCCTGAGACGCGCTGATGGAGGGCGTAGGCTTGATGGCTGCCCGCAGAATAATATCGGAACCATCGCTGATACCGCCAAGAATACCGCCGGAATGATTGGTGAGCTTGATCACATCTCCATCTGCGGAGCGGGTATACTGGTCGTTGTTGGTCTGACCGGTGGCTTTTGCCGCTTCGAAGCCATCGCCGATCTCAACACCCTTGACAGCACCGATGGAAAGGAGCGCTTTCCCAAGGCTGGCATCCAGCTTTTCAAAAACGGGTTCCCCGATGCCTGGCTTCATATTCCGCACGATACATTCAATGACACCGCCGGCAGAATCACGATTTTTCATGCAGGTTTCCAGATAAGCTTCTGCTTCTCTGGCAGCCTCCAGATCCGGCATGTAAAGAGGATTCTCGTCGATGACCGAAGCATTGAACAGAGAGGGATTTACCGAAACAGGGCCAATGGATTTGGTATAGGTAAGCAGACGGACGCCCAGCTTATCCAGAATTTTTGATGCAATGGCGCCTGCAGCCACCCGGCCGATGGTTTCCCGGCCGGAAGAGCGTCCGCCGCCCCGGTAATCCCGGAAACCGTATTTCAGATCATAGGTCATATCCGCATGGCCGGGACGGTAATAGCCCGCGATCTCACTATAGTCTTTGGAACGCTGGGATTTGTTGTAAACAATCATGGAAATAGGCGTTCCGGTGGTCAGACCTTCAAAGGTACCGGAAAGGATCTCCACCGCATCCTCTTCTTTCCGGGGAGTGGAATAGCGGCTCTGGCCGGGTTTTCTGCGGTCCAGAAACTTCTGAATATCCGCCTCCGAAAGAGGAAGTCCGGCAGGACAGCCGTCCACTACCACGCCGATGCCTTTTCCATGGGATTCTCCCCAGGTGGTAACACGAAAATAATTGCCATATGTTGAACCAGCCATAATTCATCTCCTTAAAAAAATACTGTAACTATTCAAAGATGCCAGGATTGTGGGAGTGCGAAGCACGGAACAATCCGTATGGCATCTTTTGACCCCAACATCATTCAGAGTCATTATACAGAATCGTTATTTTTTTGTAAAGCGGCGATTTTAATCACGAAATGGGAGAACAGCTCACTGCCTGAAGAGGCAGGAGTTATCTTCCATCTGATATTTTATCAAAAACGACGCATACTGTAAGAGAAATGTTAAAAAAACGTGAAGAACCTGAAAAATCATGATGGTTTGATTGACAAAAAGAAAAGAAGAACATATAATGGCAATAGCAAAATGAACCCGCAGGAAGATCAGGCTGTTGTGTTTTTGCAGCAGCCTGTTTCTTTTCCGTATTAAGAAAAGTACCAAAACAAAGGAGTGTGATTCCATGGATTGTGGGCCTAGTCCGAGGGAAAGTTTAAAAATAAATAGTGAAAACTGACCAGAGGACGGGCTTCGGGAGCGATTATCCGTTCTTTGGACTGGATAATCGAAAGGAGTTATGGAGTCATGATAAAGATTTTCCGTACCATTGATGGAGCGATCCATCAGGTAAATGAAGCGCAGGAGGGCTGCTGGATTGCGTTGATAAATCCCACGGCCACAGAAATTCTGGAGATTGCCAACGAATATGGGATCGAGCAGGACGACCTGCGGGCCCCTCTGGATGAGGAAGAACGTTCCCGTATTGAGACAGAGGATAATTATACGATGATCCTGGTGGATATCCCCATGATTGAGGAGCGGAATGATAAGGACTGGTACGGCACTATCCCGTTGTCCATCGTACTGACGGATGATATTATTTTTACCGTCTGTCTGGAGGACACACCGGTTCTGTCCGCATTTATGGACGGGAGAGTGCGAAACTTTTTTACCTATAAGAAGACCCGGTTCATTCTGCAGATCCTGTATAAAAATGCCACGATGTTTCTTCATTATCTGCGGATCATTGACAAGAAAAGCGAACTGGTGGAGAAGAACCTGCATAAATCCACCAGAAATGAGGAGCTTTTGGAGCTGATGGAGCTGGAGAAATCTCTGGTTTACTTTACCACTTCCCTCCGGTCCAATGAGGTGGTTCTGGAGCGGCTCCTGAAAACAGAGAGTATCAAGCATTACCCGGAGGATGCAGAGCTTCTGGAGGATGTCATCATTGAGAATAAGCAGGCTATTGAGATGGCGAATATTTACAGCGGAACTTTGAGCGGAATGATGGATACTTTTGCTTCCGTCATTTCCAACAATATGAACATGATTATGAAATTCCTGACGACCGTGACCATCGTTATGACAATTCCAACCATGATTTTCAGTGCTTACGGCATGAACCTGAAAAGTGTGGGAATGCCCTTTGCGGACAGCCCCTGGGGATTTTTGATCGTGATTCTGATATCCCTGCTGATCAGCCTGGTGGTAGCTCTTATTTTCTCGAAAAAAGACTTATTTTAGGATGGGTGCAAATGAATTTTTTAAATAGAATGGAACGCAAATACGGCAGATACGCGATCCGGAATCTGTCATCGTTTATCATCGGCATTTATGTCGTAGGGTATATGCTTTACTTTTTCTTTCCGGGTATTCTGAGCTGGCTGACGCTGGAGCCTTACTATATCCTGCACGGACAGGTCTGGCGTCTGGTTACCTGGCTTCTGATACCGCCGGAGTCTCCCAGTCTGTTTACAATTATCATGCTGTTTTTCTATTATTCGCTGGGAAACAGTCTGGAGCACACCTGGGGATCCTTCCGTTACAATGTCTATATTTTTATGGGAATGATTTCCACCGTGCTGGGTGCCTTCCTTCTTTATTTTATTCTGGGTGGAGGCGGACTGTTTGGAAATTCCCTGTTCAGCACATACTATATTAATATGTCCATTTTCCTGGCCTTCGCGGTTTCTTATCCCAATGAGAGAGTGCTGCTGTACTTCTTCATTCCAGTTAAGATGAAATGGATGGGTTATCTCTACGCCTTCTTTATTGTGTACTCCTTTATCAGTACCAACTGGGTCGGAAAAGTGGCAATTCTGGCATCCCTTTTCAATTTTATTGTATTTTTCCTGATGACCCGGGATTACCGGAGGATGTCACCGAAGGAGTTTAAACGGAAGCAGGACTTCCGCAAAGCCACCGCGCAGCCGGGAGCGTCCTGGAATCCTTCAAAAAACAAGACGATTACAAAGCATAAATGTGCGATCTGCGGACGTACAGAGCTGGATGGGGAGAATCTGGAGTTCCGGTTCTGCTCAAAATGTGATGGAAACTATGAGTACTGTCAGGACCATCTGTTCACTCACGAACATGTCCGCAGACAATAACTGGGAGGGAAGAGCTGTGAAAAAGACTAAAATTATCTGTACCATGGGTCCGAATACCAACGACCGGGAGCTTCTGAAAAATCTGATCCTGAACGGGATGGATGTGGCACGTCTGAATTTTTCTCACGGGAGCCATGAGGAGCATGCACAGCGAATCAGTCTGATTAAGGAAGTCCGGGAGGAACTGGGTATTCCTGTTGCGATCCTGCTGGATACCAAGGGACCGGAGATCCGGACCGGAAATCTGGCGGACGGACAGAAGGTGCTTCTGAAAAAGGGGCAGGAGTTTACACTATGCACCGAAGAGACCATTGGGGATGAGACCCATTGCTCCATTACTTATCCGGAACTGGTGGAGGATGTGACGGAAGGTGATACCATTCTGATTGACGATGGCCTGATCGGTCTGAAGGTGAAGCGCATTACGGAGACGGAAATTCTGTGTATCGTGGAGAATGGCGGTGAGCTGGGCGAAAAAAAAGGCGTCAATGTGCCGAATGTCAAGGTGATGCTTCCTGACGTAACAGACCGGGACTGGGATGACATTCTGTTTGGTATCGGACAGGGGATTGATTTCATTGCGGCTTCTTTTGTACGGAATGCGGAATGCATTTATGAAATTAAGGATTTCCTTGCCAGTCATAACGGCGAGCAGATCGATGTCATTGCGAAGATCGAAAATGCGGAAGGCGTGGAAAATATTGATGAAATCATTGACGCCGCCGATGGCATCATGGTTGCCAGAGGCGATCTGGGTGTGGAGATTCCGGCTGATGAGGTTCCCTACATTCAGAAGCGGATTATCCGCAAATGTAATGAGAAATCGAAACCGGTAATCACCGCAACGCAGATGCTGGATTCCATGATTCGCAATCCGCGTCCTACCCGTGCGGAGGCCGGTGATGTTGCCAACGCCATTTACGACGGTACGGATGTGATCATGCTTTCCGGAGAAACCGCCATGGGCAAATATCCGGTTGAAGCCGTGAAAATGATGGCGAAAATCGCGGAAACCACGGAAGCGCATCTGGATCTGAAGAATCAGGTGAAGAAAAATAAAAACAAACGGAAAAAGGATATTTCCGGAGCAGTGGGTTTTGCGACGGTATCCACGGCCATGAGCATGGATGCGGCAGCGATTATCACTCCGACGATTTCCGGCCAGACGGCCAGGCTGATTTCTCATTTTCGTCCGACAGTGCCGATTTATGCCATATCTCCCCGGGAATCCTCTGTTCGGAAAATGCAGCTTTACTGGGGTGTTTATCCCTTAAAGGGAAATGAAGAGAGCAGTACGGCAAATATGATTGAGAACTCCATGCGTCTGGCTCGTAAAAAGAAACTGGTGAGAAAGGGACAGCTTGTGGTGTTTACCGCGGGAGATCCTGCTACCAATGATGTCCGCGGAAAAGCGATGACGAATATGATGCATGTGGTAGTTGCAAAATAAAGGAAGATAGTTAAGGATCTGAACGTAACATGAGAAAAATTTTCAGTAAGTCAAAAAGCAGGGTGGCAGCTGCAGGCGCTGCAGCTGTCCTGCTGGTTATCTTTAGTTTCCTGGCAGTGCAGGGTGAGGGATTACAACTGGGTAATCTGGCCTTGGCACTGTTTTTGTCTGTTTTAGCAGGCGTGCTGATTCTGGCAGATTTTCAATTCTGGAAGCCCCTCAGTGTGATCTGGTATCTGCTGCTTCCAGCCCAGGCACTGTGTTGTATCGAGTTTTATACCCATGTGCCCACGGACCTGACGGTTCCGATTTTTATTCTGAACTATTTGTTTTATCTGATTTTGTATCTTTGTACTTTTTTTCTTACCGGAAGCATGAAAGCCGGAGGGACTCTGGCAACGCTGGTACCCATGCTGTTCGGAGCTGCCAATTATTTTGTTGTACAGTTTCGTTCTTCGCCCATTGTTCCCTGGGATTTTTATTCTCTGGGAGTCGCGGCCAGCGTGACGGATAATTATTCGTTTACTTTTACCTATCGGCTGGTGTTTGTTCTCATGGGGTTTGTGTTTATTATTATTCAGGCCCACAAATGCAGCATCCGCCTGAAGAAGCTTCCGGTTCGGATCTGCGGGCTTCTGATCAGTGTTCTGCTGATGGCCGGCTATATTACGGAGATTAAAAAGGATGCGGTCGGGGAATTTTTCGGGTTGGATGATATTCTGTTCACACCGAATGTCCTTTACCGGAATAATGGAATCGCTGGAGCCTTTCTTTCGAATCTGAAGTATATGGATGTAGAGAAGCCGGATGGATACAGTGAGAATGCCGCCAGGGAGATTGCTGACGCGTCCATTGAAGAAAATTCCGGAAAATCTTATACGGAAACGGATGACCAGCCCAACATCCTTGTGATTATGAATGAGGCTTTTTCGGATCTTCGGATTTACGGGGATTTCGCCACCAGCGAGGAGGTTATGCCCTTTATTGATTCCCTGGAGGAGAACACCATAAAGGGGAATCTTTACGTTTCTGTGAAGGGCGGTAACACCGCCAATACTGAGTTCGAGTTTCTGACCGGAAATACCATGGCGTTCCTGCCGTCAGGAAGCGTACCCTATCAGCAGTACATAAAGAGTGAACTGCCTTCTCTGGCAAGTCATCTGAGTTCGCTGGGATACCAGACGGCTGCCCTTCATCCATACCGTGCTCAGGGATGGAACCGCAATACAGTTTATCCGGCTCTGGGATTTGATGAAACGTATTTCCAGTCGGATTTTCAAAATGCCACCACCTGCCGGGGATATGTGGATGATCAGTCTGCTTTCCGTAAGCTCGTGGAACTCTATGAGGAAAAAGAATCGGATGAGAAGCTGTTTGCCTTCGAGGTGACCATGCAGAATCACGGCGGCTACAGCAAAGAGTACGAAGATCTGTTCCCGGATATAAAAATTTCAGCCTATGATACGGAGCAGCAGCAGACCACCAGCGTGAAGGCCACGGAAAAATATCTGACGCTGATCCGGAAGACGGACGATGCATTCCGGGAGCTTCTGGAATATTTTGAAAATCAGGAGGAGAAAACCATTATCCTGATGTTCGGTGATCATCAGCCCAGCGATTATATCTGCAACCCGATTCTGCGTCTTTTCGGAGAGGACAGCAGCATCCGGGAGAGTTCTGTGGAGGAGTTCCGCAAAGGTTATACGGTTCCTTTCATCCTCTGGGCCAATTATGATATTCCGGAGACAGAGGTGGAAGCGATCAGTGTGAATTACCTGGGAGGTTATCTGATGCAGGCGGCGGGACTTCCTATGAACGGATATCAGAAATATCTGGATAATCTTTTTGAGGAGTACCCTGTTGTAACGGCAAACTTTTTTGGGAGATCCGAGGATGGAACGGTAGTCTTCCGGGAATGGAACGAAGATTTGGAAGATTCGCCCATCGGAGCTTACCGGATTCTGCAGTACAACAACCTCTGCGATACCAAAAACCGAATCCAGGGATTTTTCTGAAAATCACCGAAGCTCCGGCAGACTGCCCGGCCCAAAAAGGGGGACAGTCAGGCTGAAGGAAAAATCCGGCCCGGAACTTCTGTGACGCCCGGATCAATATAAAGAAAAAGAGAAGATGAGGAGAGAATACAAGATGGACAAGACACCCTTCGTAACCAATGAACAGATTCAGAAAATTGTACAGGAATATCCCACTCCCTTTCACCTCTATGATGAAAAAGGAATCCGGGAGAATGTGAAGGCCCTGAAGGAGGCTTTTTCCTGGAACAAGGGCTACCGGGAATACTTTGCCGTTAAGGCAACGCCGAATCCATTTCTGGTAAATATTTTGAGAGAGTACGGCTGCGGCTGCGACTGTTCTTCCCTGACAGAGCTGATGTTTTCCAAAGCCATCGGCGCTCAGGGAGATGACATTATGTTTTCTTCCAATGATACGCCTGCGGAAGAATTTCAGCTGGCAGATAAAATGAATGCCATTATCAACCTGGACGATATCACCCATATCGGGTTTCTGGAAAAAGCCATCGGGAAACTGCCGAAAAAGCTGAGCTGCCGTTACAATCCTGGCGGACTGTTCAAAATCAGCAATGATATCATGGATAATCCCGGGGATGCCAAGTACGGCATGACCACGGAGCAGCTGTTTGAGGCATTCCGGATCCTGAAATCCAAAGGAGTGGAGGAGTTCGGCATTCATGCATTCCTTGCCAGCAATACAGTTACCAATGATTATTATCCCATGCTTGCGAAGGTTCTTTTTGATGTGGCCGTACGTCTTCAGGAAGAGACTGGCGCGCATATTTCCTTTATCAATCTTTCCGGTGGAATCGGCATTCCCTATCGCCCGGATCAGGAGCCAAATGATATCCGGAAAATCGGGGAAGGCGTGCGCAGGGTTTACGAGCAGGTACTGGTTCCGGCCGGTATGGGAGACGTGGCGATTTACACGGAGCTTG
>JAXEJQ010000061.1:0-24290 GCA_034101475.1 Candidatus Limivivens sp. | reverse complement strand
GCAGGGCATGGGGGTTTACTATAAAAGTCCCGGACAGCAGCCATGTGGTGAAGCATGCTTGCATGCGCAGACACA
This sequence comes from Candidatus Limivivens sp., assembly GCA_034101475.1. Classification (GTDB taxonomy): domain Bacteria; phylum Bacillota; class Clostridia; order Lachnospirales; family Lachnospiraceae; genus Limivivens. Next base: position 24,215 of record JAXEJQ010000061.1, on the reverse strand, counting down.
TGGCTATTGGACGGGCTACCCGTATGAGCAAGCAGCGGAGCGAATTGCGAATACGGGGCGATTGCGTTAGCAATCGACTTTTATTATTGGTGGTGTCTGCATCAGCAGACATTTCTGTTTAGTATGCCAGAATCCTGCCCGGTTTATACCGGTGTCCGATGCCCTTTCATAGCCATTGGATTTCCGTTCCAGCGTCGACGGCACTTTTGCCTGTGATGCAAAATCACATAAACTTTCATGGCCATTGGATTTCAGCTCCAGCATCGGCCCTGCCTCTTCATGGCCAAATAACTGCTTCACAGCTTATCCGGAAAAAATGACTGTAGAAAATTCCACAGCCATTCATCGGTCATTCCCCATTTTTTCCTGTCGCTTTCACCAGGATTTCCCGCATGGCATCCACACTTCCCGCTGCCATGCTGAACTCATCCAATCCCATCTCCAGCAAAAGCTCCGCCGCTCTCCGATCGCCGGCCATCTCTCCGCACATGCCGACCCGGATACCTTCCCTGTGCCCTGCATCTATGATCTGTCTGATCGCCCGGAGAACCGCCGGATGAAAATAATTATACCTGTCTGCCGTCTTTTTATTCCCCCGGTCCGCCGCCAGCAGATACTGAGTCAGATCATTGGTGCCAATACTGAAAAAGTCCGCTTCTTTTGCAAACTCCTCCGCCAGAAGAACACTGGCCGGCGTCTCCATCATCATACCGGTTTCCACCGTTTCATCAAAAGAAATCCCTTCTTTCCGCAGTTCTCCCTTGCATTCCTCTACCATTTCCTTTGCAGCCCGGAATTCTTCCGGAGAAATGATCATCGGAAACATAATCCGGACATGGCCGAAAGCGCTGGCTCGCAGAATTGCGCGAAGCTGCACTTTGAATAAATCCCTCTGTTCCAGAGAAATGCGGATTCCGCGCCATCCGAGAAACGGATTTTCTTCTTTTTCTATTTTAAAATAGGGAAGACTTTTGTCACCGCCAATATCCAGTGTCCGGATAGTCAGTTCCCCGGGGCATAGCTTTGCCGCCTCCATGTATACAGAATACTGTTCTTCCTCTGTAGGAAAATGACCGCTCTCCATATACAGCAGTTCTGTCCGGAACAGGCCGATTCCATCAATCCGCACAGGCAGTGCCTTTCTGATTTCCTCTGCCGTTCCCACGTTGGCACACAGAAAAATCCGCTTTCCATCTTTCGTCACCACTGACTGGTTCCGGAAGGTCTCCCGCTCCACCTGCTTCCGCATACGTTCCTCCTTCCTGTCCTGATATTCTGTCAGCGTCTCCGGATCCGGATCCAGCACAATTCTTCCCTGTTCTGCATCCATACACACAATCCTGCCGTTCTCCAGCTTTTCCAGAATCCCCGTGACACCCACCAGCGTGGGGATATTCATGCTTTTCGCAAGAATGGAAACATGGCTGTTCACGCCGCCTTCCTCTGTAATAATCCCTTTCACCACCGCCGGATCTATTTTTACGGTATCAGAGGGATACAAATCCCTGGCCACAACAATGATTTCCTCTCGCAGATTTCCAAGATCCGGGCGCCTTACGCCCTTCAGACACGCCATCAGGCGCTTTCCGATATCCTGAATATCTTCGCTCCTCTCCCTCATGTAGGGATCTGCCAGATGTTCAAACATCGCTGCGAACTCACCGATGGTCCGTTCCACAGCCAGCTGCGCGTTGTTCTGTTCCTTACAGATCTTTGTCGTTACACTTTCCTGAAGCGCAATATCCCCTGCAAGTTCCCGGTGGGCCGCAAAAAGCGCACTTCCGTCTGCCAGATTCTCCAGTTCACGCAGAACAGTCTCCCTGGCTTCTCTGAATTTCTCCAGTTCTTCCGGAATCTGCTTTCCCGAAATGAGACTGCCGTCTGCCGTCCAATCAGGCTCCTGGTACTTATAGACAGGAGCAACCGCAATTCCCTCTGATGCTGTCTTTTTTACATATATCTGCTCCATTCCTTTCCTCCCCTTCTGCCTGACCTGCTCCATCAGATTTTTTCCATCCGAACCTGCTCTTTCAGCTGATCGACCAGCGCTCTCGCCGGAGGCTTGGTTCCCACTGTTGTCACCGCTCCCGCAGAGGCCGCCATGCAGAGTCTGATGGTTTCTTTTTCATCCATATCCTGTTCCCAGGCATATGCCAGAGCAGCCACCATGGCATCACCGGCTCCCACTGTGGAATGAGCTCTGACAGGAAGTGCCGGACATTTTACCGCCCGGCCTGGGCAAACAAACATGGCCCCGTCTTTTCCCATGGAAACCGCCACCGTTCGGATTCCTTTCTCCAGCAGCTCCTCCGCCAGCTTTCGAAGTTCCCCTTCCGAAGCCGGTGTATCCATTCCCGCATACGCTTCCAGTTCAGAACGGTTCGGCTTTATGAAATCCGGCCCGGCCTTCAGCCCATTGCGAAACAGTTCACCGTCCGCATCCAGCAAAACCCGGGAGCCTTTCTCCTGTACCAGATGAATAATCCTTTCATAAATGTGCGGATCCACGCCAGCCGGTACGCTCCCAGCCAGAATAAAGAGTGCCCTGTGATCCGCATAATTTTCCAGTTTTTTCAGCAGCGCTTCCAGCTGCATCTCACTGATTTCCGGACCCGGCTCATTTAATTCCGTGACTGCCCCGCTTTTTTCAAAAACCTTTGTATTGGTCCGGGTTTCTCCGTCCACCCAGACAAAATCATGCCCGATTCGGGCGGCATTCAGGACATTTTCAATGGTTTTTCCTCCATTGCCGCCCAGAAATCCTGTGGCAATGCTCTCTCCGCCCAGCTCCCGGATGGTTTTGGAAACATTGATGCCCTTTCCGCCCGCATCATATTCCACTTTTTTGATCCGGTTCAGCCCGCCCGGCAGCAGCGTATCAATCTCCACCGTTTTATCAATAGCCGGATTCAGGGTAACTGTTATAATCATCTGGTTTTTCTCCCTTCCTGCGATTCCCTTCCGTTTTCTTTTTCGTTTTCTTTTTTGTTTTCCATTTTCTGGTTCCTGTTTTTTTGTGTCCCGCACGTTCAGAACAGCCGAAACCCTCCGCTTCTATTATACTGCCCGGCCGGGCTGATTGTAAACCTGCTGACCATTGCATTTCTTTCCAACCTGCCCTATAATGAACCGGGAAGCAGATGGACAGAACATGCATGTATGCATACGAATACCTGTATTCCCACAGAACATCAGCATACTTCACGATGCCCTGTGCAACAAGATTCTTAACGTAAAGGAGACTTTTATCATGCTGCATTTTGACAGTGATTACATGGAAGGGGCACATCCCCTGATTTTACAGAAGCTTCTGGAAACGAACCTGGAGCAGACCTCCGGGTACGGAACCGACCGGTACTGCGCAGAAGCCGCGGACAAAATCCGTGAAGCCTGCAGATGCCCGAAAGCTGCCGTCCATTTTCTTTCCGGAGGGACCCAGACCAACGCGACGGTAATCAAAGCCCTTCTGCGCTGCTGGGAAGGTGTGCTGGCCGCCGATACCGGACATATCAGCCTGCACGAAGCCGGTGCCATTGAAGCAGGCGGCCATAAGGTTCTGACCCTTCCTCATCAGAACGGAAAGCTTTCCGCCGGACAGATCGAGTCCTATATGCAGGCTTTTGAAAAGGACAAAAACCATGAACATATGGTTCATCCGGGAATGGTCTATATTTCCCATCCCACAGAATATGGAACTCTTTACACAAAGACTGAGCTGGAAGAGCTCCACACCGTCTGCCGGAAATATCATCTTCCTCTTTTCCTGGACGGCGCCCGCCTGGGATATGGACTGATGGCCGCGCATACGGATGTAACTCTGGAAGTCATTGCTGCCAACTGCGATGTTTTCTACATCGGCGGTACAAAGGTCGGCGCCATGTTCGGAGAGGCTGTAGTCATTCCGGATCCCGGACTGCTTCCCCATTTCTTCACCTTTATCAAACAGCAGGGAGCACTGCTTGCCAAGGGCCGGATGCTCGGGATCCAGTTCGATGTGCTGTTTACCGACGGTCTCTATTTTTCCATTGCCAAACACGCCATTGACATGGCAGACAAGCTAAAAAAAGGCTTTGCGCAAAAAGGTATCCGTTTCTTCCTGGAGACCCCCACAAACCAGCAGTTTGTGATTCTGAGCAGCGATGAGATGAAACGGATTTCAAAATTCTGTTCCTTCAGTTTCTGGGAAGTTCTGGATGAAACCCACACGGTTGTCCGATTCGCCACAAGCTGGGCAACCAAAGAAGAGAATGTGGACCGTCTTCTGGAACTGCTGTAGCAGAAAAGCTCAGAACTCCTTTCCCCGGTAATCGGCCCACTGCGGAAGCGGTTCTCCCGCTTCCATGGCATTTTTCCGATCCGTATAGTAGTGAAGCTTTCGTTCCACATGCTTTAAATCCTTCTGCATTTTTTCAATCTGCCCGGTCACTTCCCGTTTCTGCTCTTTCAGAAGAGCCAGAATCTCATCGATGTGCCCGGGCTCATCTGTTTCATACTCAAAAAAGAGGCGCAGCTTCGAAATGGACATCCCTGCTCCTTTAAAACAGCAAATGGTCTTGAGACGGTTAATGTGCCCTTCCGTATAAATACGCTGACCTCCGGGCGTCCGGTCAATGTTGGTCAGAATTCCCATCTCCTCGTAATAGCGCAGAGTCGAAGCCGGAAGGTGAAACATCTGAGAGACTTCCTGAATCGTATAAGTTTTCATAAAGCATTCCTCCACAGTCTGAAGATTCTTATTGACTTCAAGTATACTTGAAGTGATAGCATAAAGTAAAGAACCAAAACCGAAAAACAAAGCAGAAAAACAACCTGCGAAAGGAGAATGCATATGTACTCTGCAAATCATCATCGTTACGATTCCATGGTTTACAACCGCTGCGGAAACAGCGGACTGAAGCTTCCCACCGTTTCACTGGGCTTCTGGCATAATTTCGGCGATACCGCCCACTATGACAACATGAAAAAGCTCTGTTTCACCGCCTTTGATAACGGTATCACCCATTTTGACCTGGCAAACAACTACGGTCCGGAACCCGGAAGTGCAGAAATCAACTGTGGGAAAATCATAAGAGAAAATTTCCGCCCTTACCGGGATGAGCTGATCATCAGTACAAAGGCCGGCTACGATATGTGGGAAGGCCCTTATGGAAACTGGGGAAGCCGGAAATATCTGCTGGCAAGCCTGGATCAGAGCCTCACCCGCCTGGGCCTGGACTACGTGGATATTTACTATCATCACCGGATGGACCCGGAGACTCCTCTGGAGGAAACCATGGGCGCTCTGGATCAGGCAGTCAGAAGCGGAAAAGCCCTCTACGTCGGCCTTTCCAACTACGATGGCCCGACCATGGAAAAAGCGTGCCGGATTCTCGAGGATCTGAAATGTCCCTTTATCATCAATCAGAATTCCTATAATATTTTTAACCGCACCATTGAAAACAATGGTCTGAAACAGATGGCCGTTGAAAAGAAGAAGGGGATCATCTCCTTCAGCCCGCTCTCCCAGGGGCTTCTTACGGACCGCTATCTCCATGGCATCCCCGGAGACAGCCGTGTCATGACCGACGGAAGATTCCTGCATAAGGATCAGATTACCGAAGAAAAAGTACAGCAGATCTGTGCCCTGAATGATCTGGCCCGGGAGCGCGGCGAGACCCTTGCACAGATGGCCTTAAAGTGGGTGTTAAAAGATAATGCAGTCACCAGTGTTCTGATCGGCGCTTCCAAGCCGGAACAGATTCTGGACAATCTGCATGTCGTGACCAGCGCTCCCTTTACGGAGGAAGAGCTGAAACGAATTGACGAAATTTCTCTTTAAAACATTCTCTCTAAACGTTCTCTCTAACAAACCGGGCGCTGCAGCACTGCAGCGCCCCTGATTCTTAAAGCAGTTCACCGTTTTCTTTCATATGCTTGTACTCTGCCACAGAACGGTCAAAGCTCTTGATGTGAATATACAGCCAGTCTGTAATATTGACATTCACCTGCTTTACAAATGCGTCGGTCGGTCCCTCTTCTTCCTGAAGCATAGCGGAAAGTTCTTTTACAACCTGGCGCAGCTCATCGTGCTTTTTCCGATGTTCCGCATAACCGGGATATCCGATCTCCTCCTGCAGCTTTTCTTCTGCAGTGAAATGAAACTCCGTATAATCTGCCAGGTAATCCAGCATCTTAACGGCTCCGAGTTTGTTGGAATGATCCTCGCAGCTTTCCAGAAGCCTGTTGATTTTCTCAATCAGTTCCTTATGCTGCGAATCAATCATTTCATTTCCGGTTACTAATGTTTCATCAAATTCTGCGTACATCTGAATTCCTCCCTGTATGTTTTTGTTTTCATGTATCTTTTTTCATTGTACCACAGTTTCCATACACTGGCGAATTTTTTTTGCATAAAAATTATGGTATCACCGCCGTTTTCTTCCTGCAGCCAATATTGCAAGTACACTGATGCTGATTCCAAGAAGCAAAACCGGAGGCAGAACCTGCGTCGCATCCCCTGTTCCAGGTGAATTTTCCACAGAATGATCCGTTGATTTTTCTGTATAACCTTCTGTCTGGGCCTCCTCCTGACTTTCCGTTTCACTTTCTGTTTCGCTCTCTGCTTCACTTTCCGTCATGTCCTCTGTTTCACTCTCTGCCTCACTTTCCGTCACATATTCAGTTTCACTCTCCGCCTCGCTTTCCGTTACATACTCTGTTTCACTCTCTGTCTCACTTTCCGTTACATACTCTGTTTCACTCTCTGCCTCACTTTCCGTTACATGCTCTGTTTCGCTTTCCGTCTCACTTTCGGTCATGTATTCCGTATCCGGAACTGTGATTTTTTCATTTGTTTCCCTGATTTCCAGCTTCAGAACAGCCTCTGTCCCGACGCTGTCTTCAAAATTAAAAGACAGCGATTTCTCCGTATCATCCAGCAGATATCCCTTCGGAGCTTTTATTTCATGATATACATATTCGTACAGCTCCACAAGTCCCCCGGCTGTATAGACGCCAAGAGGCAGCTCCCGGCTTTCTGCCCTTCCATTTTCATCTGTTTTCAGAGTATCAGCAATTTTCCCCGTAGTTTTATTAAAAATTTCAAACACAGCCCCTTTCAGTCCTTCTCCGGTTTCTTTGTCCGTTTTTTCCAGACTCACACGGCCGGTCTGCTCCCGATCCTCCATTTCTACTTTTTGAATTTCTGCTGTCTCTGTTACCGTAAAGGCAGCATCTTCCGCCACAGTATAGCCAAAGGGCGCCCGGGTTTCCCTTAAAATATATTCTCCGACAGGAAGGCCGAAAACTTTATGCGGAGTGCCGTCTGTGATCCATGCTTCGACCACATCCCCTGCCTCATTCCGAATCTCCAGATGCGCTCCGGCAATTTCTTCTCCTGTAGTCAGGTCTTTTTTGGAAATCTCCACCTTCGTACAGTCATCCTTCATTTCCACACGCTGGATCTCCCCTGTTTCTTCTACCGTAAAGCGGATTTCCTCTGCCTTTACATATCCCTGCTCTGTGGGCGCCTGAACCTCCCGCAGCACATAGTTTCCCGTTGGGATTGTTTCAAAATAATAGGGCACCTCTGCAGAAATCCATTTTTTCACCACATTCCCCTGTGCATCCAGGATTTCCATCTGCGCTCCGGGAATTTCTCCACCTGTCGTAAGATCCGTTTTGGAAATTTCAACCCTGGTATAATCGTTTTCCAGTGTGATTTTTCCTTTTTCCCGTCCCTGACAGGTTCCATCCTCCGCAATCAGAAAGGTATGTACCTCCTGATCCCGCACATAACCGGGCAGAGATTCCGTCTCCTGGAAACAGTAAACCCCCGGTTCCAGATAAGAAAGGCTGATTTTGCCGTCTTCATCCGTAATATATACCGATTTTCCATCCGGTTCTTCCCCTTCTTTCCAGATCCGGAAGGAAACTCCTGCCAGCGGAACCGGTTCTTTTTCCGTCCCGGCCCGCAGCTTCAGAAACTCTACTTCTGTCGGCATATCGGCTACTTCCAGTTCTATGATCTGTTCCCTGATCTCCTGCCCCTCATAAGTAAGCGTCACTTCGAAGATGGTCTGATTCCGGACATAGCCGGAGGGCTGTCTGGTCTCTGTCACAAGATACCGGGTGCCTGCAGGATCTGTCCCGATATAAAGCTCCTTCGACAACGCGCTTCCTGTTTCATCGGTCGTAATCACATCCACAATTTCTCCTGCTCCGGCCCGGAGTGTGCCATCAGCTGTCACAATGTCTTCCTTCGCGCAGATCGTAAACTCCGCGTCAACCAGTCCTTCTCCGCTTCTGGCATCCCTTTTCAGAACCCGGATCCTGCCTTTCGCCGGATGATTCGGAAATTCCAGTGTAAGAGGCTTCTCATAGATATACGATTTGTCGATGGTAAATGGGATCTCCGCCCCCTTCCAATAACCGAAAGGCGCCTCCAGCTCCTGAAGAAGGTAATTCCCATAGGACAGCTTCTGCGGAAGCAGCACCTGTCCGTTTTCATCTGTTTCAAAGACATCCAGAATCTGGATCGACGGGTATGTGAGCTTCATCTGTACCGGCTCTTTCGTTTCCTGATCCAGAATCCGGAAACGGATCCCGGAAGCCGGAATCGAATTTCCCGTTTCCGCATCTGTCTTTAAAATGCTGATGGCCGCACGGATCTGCCTGTCCTCCAGAATATAACGATAGCAATATCCCTGTTCCGCTATTTCCACCTCAAAATCCTCCACTGCATAGTATCCCTCCGGCGTTCTGGTTTCTGATACAACATACGTATCAAAGGGAAGCGCTCCTCCCTCATATTTTTCTGTAAGATACTCCCCCTTCTCATCCTTCAGCCTCTTTGTTGTGGCATAACCGTCCTGATCCGTCACAATCACATAGGACTGGCCGCTTCCTTTTCCGGTCAGAGTAAATTCCGCGCCCTCCAGTGGCTGACGAATGGCAGAGTCCTCGCCCTCAGCCATTTCCCCGACCTTTATCAGCTCCAGGTCTCCTCTGATGGGCCGCTCCTTTCCTTCAAGAGTTCTCTGGAACACCTCTGCCGCAGAGGTTCCGTCCAGTTCCTCCTCCTCCACCTTCACCAGATGATGCTCCGTATCCTTTCGATAACCCTTGGGCGGTGTCCGTTCAATCACATAGTATGCTCCGGCATACAGTTCTGAAAGTTCTCCCTTGCCGTCCGCATCTGTGATAATCGTCCCCACAAAGGAAGCTGCCAGGGCCCCCAGGGTTTCGTCCCCTGCCCGAAATCCCTTCCGGTATAGCGTTGCATTATCGCTTTCATACAGATCCTCTGCTGCAAAAACATCATAAACGGCCCCTTCCAGAACAGCGCTTCCCTGTCCCTCTGACTTTCCGGTTTCTGCATCTTTCTTCGTCAGCAAAATCTGAAGCTTCTGATGCCTGTCTGAAATTTCGATGCTTACGGTCTCTCCATAGCGAACAGTGACCGGATAGATCTTCGCGCTGCGAATATGCCGTTTCGGAGCCAGCGTTTCCCTGAGGTAATAAGTCATCTGTTCATTATAAAATTCCACAGATACTGCATGTCCCTGCGCGTCTGTCGGGCCGATGGATAATACCTGCTGCCTGCATTCCGCATCTGCAAAAAGTCCGAAAACAGCCCCGGACAACCCTTTTCCGGAGGCTTCGTCCACCTTCCGGACCTCCACTTTCACCGGAAGATGCCGGTCTGTCCGGACAATCCGAAAGGTTGTTCCGAAAAACGGCGCTTCCACGCGAATCACTTCGTCTGACAGTTCATAATTTTTCGGAGCTGTGAGTTCTTTGACATAATAGACATCCGCAGTCCGCTCAAAGGGTTCCGTAACCGCTTTTCCGTCTGCACCGCTGGCCTTTGTTCTGACTGCCAGATCCGTACAGGATGCATCCTTAAAAATTCCGAATACGGCTCCTGCCAGCGGAATTTCCTCCCGTTCATCCACCTTATAAATTTCTATCTGAATCGGCTTTGGTTTGTCGTGAAAGTTTCCGGCTTTCACTGTTTCTCCGGGTTTCACAGTTATCTGCTGTACCTCACCGGACAACTCATACCCCTGGGGTGCCGCAATTTCCCTTACATAATAAATTTCCTGATCCATGAAAAATTCCGGTGTGGAAGCCTCACCCTTTTCATTTGTAGTTTCAAATTTAACCACAAGCCTTTCGCAGGCAGCATCCCGATACAGACCATACACGGCTCCGGCCAGTGGTTTTCCATCGTATTCACTGATTTTTGTCAATCTTACTCTGGAGGGCTTTGGCGTATCTGAAAAGCTTCCGGCGCTGACTGTCCCGTTGATCTGTGGACGCACCTCCCGGACTTCTGTTGACAGGACATAGCCCTGGGGCGCCGTAATCTCCTTTACATAATAAACTTCCTGCTCCATGACAAATTCCGGCGTAACAGCTGTTCCTGTTTCATCAGCAGAATTAAATTTCACCACCAGATTTTTACAGGCTGTGTCTTTATACAGACCATACACCGCTCCGGATAAGGGCTTTCCGTCATAGCTTCTGCTTTTTGTCAGCTTCACCCTGGAGGGCTTCGGCGTATCAGGGAATGTACCGGCATCCACCGTGTCATCCTTTTGAGGAGTTACCGTCCACATTTTTTCGGAAAGCTCGTAGCCTGCCGGTGCCGTAATTTCTTTCACATAATAAGTTTCTTCTTCCAGAAGGAATTCCGGCGTAACGCTCTCTCCATTGACATCCGTGGCCGGAAACTTTGTCACCAGCTCCCGGCACGGTTCATCCCGGTACAGGCCATACACCGCTCCGGACAGCGGCTTTCCGTTGAAAGAAGCCGTCTTTTTCAGTTTCACTTTCCCATATATCGGTTCATCCTCAAATACTCCCGCCTGAACCGTCGTATTTTCGGTTACCTTCACAGGATACACTTTTTCGGAAAGCTCATAGCCTGCCGGCGCCGTAATTTCTTTCACATAATACAGTTCCTGCTCCATCGTGAATCTTGGCGTGGTGGCCTCCCCGTTCTCATCCGTGGGCTGAAAACGTACTTCCAGCTCGGTACACGCTTTATCCTTATACAATCCATATACCGCTCCGGAAACCGGAAGGTCGTTTTTCTTATTGATTTTCTTCAATGACACTTCACTGGAAATGGGCCTGTTTGAGATTCGTCCTCCGGAGATGGTCTGATCCGCCTTTGGCTTTACCGTACGGACCGTTTTGGACAGCACATATCCCTCCGGAGCTGTAATTTCCTTCACATAGTAGGTTGACTGCGTCATCACAAAGGACGGGCTGACTGCTTTTCCATCGCTGTCCGTTTTTTCAAATTTCACTACCAGATCTGTACACTCTTTGTCTTTATACAGACCGAATACAGCTCCTGCCAGAGGCTTGGCATCGAAAGAACGCACCTTGGTAATCTCCACCCTGGAAGGACCCGGAATATCCTGAAATTCGCCTGCGTCCACTGTCTGGTCATGCTCTGGCTTTACGCTGCGAACAGTCTCTGACAGTTCATATCCTTCCGGCGGCGTAATCTCTTTAATATAATAAGTCGTCTGAGTGATGGCAAATTCCGGGCTCAGACTTTCCCCTTCCGAATCAGTTTTTGGAAATTTCACCACCAGGTTTTTACACTCTTTATCACTGTAAAGACCGTAAACAGCTCCGGACAACGGTTTTCCATCATACTTCCGAACCTTTTTTATCGCAACTTCACCCTGCTTTGTCCCGGCTTTTACCGATACGATGGTCTTTACAAGCTCTTTTACCACCAGATTCTCTTCCAGAAAGGTCACGGCCTGCATGCTTGAAAAATAAACCGGATCATACCTTCTGCCGGCCGTTACGGAAGCTCCTGTCACCCTTGCGGCCACTTTGACTTTTGCCTTTTCATTTACCAGCGCTGTATATGCTTTTTCCGTAGCATGAATATAATAACTGGAAGCGGCCGCTTCCTGATCTGTCTGAATAACCTCTACTCCATAACTTTTTGACTGAGCATCATTCCGCTCTCCGGTGGAAATTCCCTCCGGAACTCCGGAAAACGAATACACTACATCCTGGATTTCTCCGCTTTTCGTCACTTTGAAGGTATCCTTTGTCCGCATTCCTCCAAGCTTTGTATCCTCCACCCATTCACTGCTGGAAGGTGAAACACTGTAGGTCATATTATAAATATAACCATCGTCGGCGATTCCGCTGGCTCCGTAATTGGCAGAATCCGTCACCAGCGCGGCGATCCTGGGATAGCATACGCCGTCGTTGTACAGGTCTGCCAGCGTCAGTTCCTGATTCACAATATGGACAGCAACGCTGGTGACATAATAGTCCATCACCATAGAGCCTGTCTGATAAGCGGGATTGATACACTGTCCCCCATAGATCAGGGCGCCGTTGGCCAGAACATATGTCATCTGGGGGCCAATGGGTTCCGAAGCCGTAGTATCCACGCTGCCAGATGTACTGGAATTGTCCTTTTCCAGACAATAAACATACCGACCGGCATAGGGAGCGCTGGTAATCCATTTCATAGCCATTTTAACACCGCAGAAATTGTACAGACCGGCATTTGCCACCGTAATAGAATTGGGTTCCATCGAAGCGGCCCGGAGCCTTGGATTGGTTCCGCTCAAACTGAAGGAGGATCCGCCGTTTAAACTTCCTTCATCCAGAACGACAGGAATTTCCGGTTCGGATTCCGTTTCCGATTCACTCTCTGATTCTGATTCGGATTCAAGCTTTTTCTCCGTCTCTTTTCCCGGTTCTGATTCTCCTTCCTTCTCTGTCCCGCTTTCCGGTTCTGTTTTTCCTTCCTTCTCTGTCCCGCTTTCCGGTTCTGTTTCTCCTTCCTTCTCTGTCCCGCTTTCCGGTTCTGTTTCTCTTTCCTTCTCTGTCCCGCTTTCCGGTTCTGTTTCTCTTTCCTTCTCTGTCCCCTTTTCCGGTTCTGTTTCTCCTTCCTTCTCTGTCCCGCTTTCCGGTTCTCGCGAGGAATCATTCTCTGTTCCTCTGTCCGTTTCCGATTCCTGTTCTCTTCCGGAATCATCCTCCGTTTCCGTAAAAACCCATTCCCTATCTGTTTCCATTTCTTCTGCAGTTTCCAAAATCGCTTCTGTTTCCGGCAGTACTTCCGAAGCTCCAACCTCTGTCGCTGCTTCCTGTGTTTCCGGCATCATCTCCGCTGAGCTTTGTACTTCCTCCGTTTGGCTCTGTTTTTCTTCTGACTGACCTTCCATCGTCTCCTGAGCTGTCTGCATTTCCTCTGCTTCTATCAATTTCCCGGAATCCTGCTGCTGATCAGATTCCGACGGGATTTCCGCTTCAGAAACTCTCTCTGTTTCAACAGGCTCTTTTGTTTCGCTCTGCTCCGGTGCTTCCTGCTCCGCTGCAACGTTCACCTTTTCATCGGCTGTATCCTTTGTCCAGCTCTCTGTGATCTCTTCTGTCCCATCCTCTGTTTCAATCTGGTTATCGGATTCGGCTTCACTCATTACCTCTGAAGTCTCTCCCGCCAAAACAGAGATTCCCTTGTCCATTCCGGGCAAACTGCCCCTTACATTGCCAAAAACAATTGCCAGACCCAGGCCAAATGCCAGAAGTCTCTTCCATTTTTTCCGCATTTACGAATCCTCCTTATTCACTTATGGGAGGGCAGATTTCCGGCATGCCGCTCCGGTGCCGCACGTCCGCTTATTCTTCTCCAATCTGTCACCTCCTTTGGGATGGATTCCTGAAAAATTTCTTTGGAAAAACATAGAAAAAAGACAAAAACAGATCATAGAATTTACTGAATTTACTAAATTTTCTTGTAACTGTTCAGATCAAACCTCCAAAATGCTTCGCATTTCGCCGGTATGGCGTATCCGCCAAATAAAATTTCAAAAACAGCCATAAAAATGCAGGCATTGTACGTCTGTTTTATAAAATTTTGCTTGTCTCTGAACCGTTACATTTTCTTTATCATTTGCTGGGATTCTGATTGTCCGGTGAATCCGGACAGAATAGATAGAATTAATTTTGAATAAACATTTTCAGAATAAGCGAACGTTTTCGTTATTATAGCAGAAAAAATGACATTTGAAAAGAGGAAATTTTCAAAAACACCCGGCGATTCCGCGCAAACGGCATTCTCCATGTCCATGACTCGATTCCTGCGAGCCATGGACACGTAACAGGGCTGTCACCAGAACTTCTGTTTTTTTATAAAGTGCCAGATTCCCGCAGCCCCTGCAGCCCAGAGAACCACGAACACCACTCCCGGAAGCATCTGAAAGTCTTCCGGCAGAAAAACCGTCAGCAGCACAGGCGGTACCACATTCAGCATACCCAGCAGAATTCCGCAGAGGGAAGCCATACTCTGCTTTACCACTGCCGTTTCCGTGGTCCACTGGTAGTTCGGAAATTTCAGATTAATCCACATACCAAGAACCGAATGAAACAGGCTATACACCGCAGGCACCAGAAACAGGAGTACCATCTGAATTACATTCCCCTGAACCACGGCAGCCAGAAGCAGCGAGCAAAGCAGAGAAGCCGGTATGGTGAGCAGCAGGTTCATGGCGATTTTCCCGCGGTAAATTTTCTCCGGAGCCAGAGGCAGGGAGCGAAGAATCCACAGATTTTTTCCTTCCAGGGAAAGAGATACACAGGTTGTACAGGTCATACCCAGAAGTCCTGCCAGAATAAAAGGTGAAAAGACAGCGAACTTCTGCCCCATTCCCGGAATTCCCAGAACTGTCTCCATCTTGTCCAGCCCCATAACCAGGCACGCTCCGGCAAACAACACTGCCATCACCACACCCATTCCCATATTCAGAGTATAGATCGGGCAGCCAAAGAAACGTCTCAGTTCTTTGATACAAATCGCTTTCACCGGCGAAGCCTCCCGCAGCTCTGTTACCTGATAATTACCCTTCGTGTGGCTGGTCGTCAGTGCAGTATTCAGCTCAACGTATTTCCAGGAAATCAGCTTCAGAAAGATTCCATACCAGATCACGGAAATTCCCGCAAAAATCAGAAGCCAGCCCGGACTTTCCTGATTCACCGCCTGCTCAAACAGAAAAGAAGGCGGATAAATCCGGTGAATCTGCCACGCTATCATTTCACCCAGATCCCGGATCTGCGCAGCCGTTATCTCCGCATGCTCTGTCATCTGTCCAAACAGGCAGAATGCCATAAATGCAGCAAACAAAAGAATGCTGACTGCTGTTGTTACCAGATTCGCATGGCGGAACCTGGACGAAAACCAGATAATCAATAGTCCCAGAAACGTTGCAATGGTAGTGGGAATCAATGGTGCCATCACCATTCCCAAAAACCAGATGGGATAAAAGAATAATCCGGGCCGTACCTGAAGGCAGTATCCCACCCCCATGGGAAGCATCACCAGCACTGTAAAGGCCAGATTCAACAGATACATGGTGAGAAAACGGCTGGTGATAATCGTACCGGTACGGATAGGCAGAGCCATCAGCATTTCATAATCCTGATAAGCAAACAGAATCCCATTGGCCTTCAGTGCCGTAAAAAACAAAGTAATCAGTCCGGTAACCGCCATTGCGTAGGCCGGAACCACGGATGCCAGCTGCATCGCACCAAAGCTGTAAGCCAGGGCAAAGCTGTAGCCTGCCAGAAACAGCCCCAGAATCCCGTAGGCTGCCGCCACAAAAATCTCCTTTCCGGACCACTTTCTGCCCTTTACCAGTGCAGAAAGCTGAATTTTTACCAGACGGATGCAATGACTATTCATGGTCGATCACCTCCATAAACACGCTTTCCAGGGACTCATCCCTGGTCAGCTCTCCGGTATCTCCGGCCACCACCAGCTTTCCGTCTTTAATAATCGCGATTTTGCTGCAGAGCTTTTCCGCCACATCCAGCACATGGGTGGAAAAGAAAATCGCACTGCCCTGCTCACACATCCTGCGCATGACATTTTTCAAAATCACCGTAGCCTTGGGATCAAGCCCCACAAAGGGTTCATCCAGAACCATCAGCCTGGGTTCATGGATCAGGGCGGAAATCAGGGCGGTCTTCTGCTTCATGCCATGGGAATAAGATGAAATGGGATCACCCAGATTTTCCGTGATCTCCAGCAGATCCCCATATTCTCTGATCCGCTCACGGCGTACACCGGCCGGAACCGCAAACACATCTCCGATAAAATTCAGATACTGAATCCCGGTCAAATGCTCGTATAAATCCGGATTGTCCGGAATATATGCCATCACACGCTTACAGGCAACGGGATCCCTGCGGATACTTTTCCCGTCAATGAGAATTTCACCCTCTTCGAAATCCAGAATTCCTGCAATGGCTTTGATAGTCGTACTTTTCCCGGCACCGTTGTGCCCGATGAAGCCAAAGATATCCCCTGCCTTCACTTCCAGAGACAGGTGATCCACCGCCCGTTTCCCGCCTTTATACGTTTTTGAAAAATTATTAATCTCCAGCATCTGTTTCCCCTCCTCAAACCAATTCCACATTTTTCTCTGTCCCATGCTTTATCCGCTCTGTACTTTGTATACTCTGAACTTTGTCTGTCCTGCGCTTCGTCCGTCCTGTATTTTGTCCGCTCTGTGTTTTGTACATCCTGTACTTTGTCTTTCCTGCACTTTGTCCGCTCTGTGTTTTGTACATCCGGGTTTATTCTGCACGATCCACTTTTTCCCAGTATAACAAAAGCCCTGGCTGCCGCCAAGGCTTTTTGACGGAAAGACCGTTTTTCCTGTCTTTCCAACAGATTTTCTTTTCAGCAGATTTTCCTTTCAATCTGCCTTCTTACCATCAGGCCTTTTTTCTGCCAGGCTGTTTTTACAGCCGCAAAGCTGTCTGAGGGATTTTCTCTCACCTGTCACCGATTTCCAAGCTTCATAGTCAGAGATATCCTCTTTTTCCCGGGATCTACACCCAGAACCTTAACCTCTACAATATCCCCGACACTCACCACATCCAGAGGATGCTTCACGAATTTTTTATCGCTCATCTCAGAAATATGCACCAGGCCGTCCTGATGGACACCAATGTCCACAAATGCTCCGAAATCAATAACATTACGGACTGTTCCCTTGAGGATCATCCCCGGCTTCAGATCCTTCATGTCCAGCACGTCGCTTCGCAGAATCGGCTTCGGCATCTCATCTCTGGGATCCCGGCCCGGTTTTTCCAGTTCTTTCACAATATCACGGAGAGTAATCTCACCAATTCCCAGCTCCTGGGCCATTTTTTTATAATCCTTCACCTTTTTGGACAGACCGAAAAGCTTTCCGCCGGTAATATCTTCTACCCGATAACCCAGCTTTTCCAGCAGGCGGCCCGCCGCCTCATAGCTCTCCGGATGAACACTGGTGGAATCCAGCGGGTTGTCACCTCCCGGAATCCGCATAAAGCCCGCACACTGCTCGTAGGCCTTCGGGCCCAGTTTTGCTACCTTCAAAAGCTGTCTGCGGTCCGTAAACCGACCGTTCTCCTCCCGGTAAACTACAATATTTTTTGCAATGGTCTTTGAAATACCGGAAACATATTCCAGAAGAGGGGCGGAAGCCGTATTCAAATCCACACCCACCTTATTTACACAATCCTCCACAACACCGCCCAGTGCCTCTCCCAGCTTTTTCTGGTTCATATCGTGCTGGTACTGACCTACGCCGATGGATTTCGGATCAATCTTAACCAGCTCCGCCAGCGGATCCTGAATTCTCCGGGCAATGGACGCTGCGCTTCTCTGTCCCACATCAAAATTGGGGAACTCCTCCGTGGCCAGCTTGCTGGCAGAATAAACAGAAGCACCTGCCTCATTGACAATGACATACTGCACCGGCTCATCAATCTCCTTCAGAAGCTCCACAATCACCATCTCAGACTCTCTGGAGGCCGTACCGTTTCCCACAGAAAACAGGGTAATGTGATATTTTCTGATCAGTTTTTTCAGGGTATCCTTTGCCGCCTGGATCCTGGCCGGCGTCGTGGGCGCCGTGGGATAAATCACCGTGGTGTCCAGCACTTTTCCGGTGGCATCCACCACAGCCAGCTTACATCCGGTCCGAAAGGCCGGATCCCAGCCCAGCACCACCTGCCCGGCAATGGGCGGCTGCATCAAAAGCTGCTCCAGATTCTTTCCAAAAACCGTGATGGCGCCGTCCTCTGCCTTTTCCGTCATATCATTCCGGATCTCCCGCTCAATGGCCGGAGCAATCAGGCGTCTGTAGCTGTCTGCAATCACGTCCTCCAGAACCGGGGTGGTCACCGGATTCTCCCGGATAATCACCTTTTTCTGCAAATACTGAAGAATCCGGTCTTCAGGAGCTTCAATGTGAATCGTCAAAAATTTCTCCTTTTCTCCCCGGTTCAATGCCAGCGTCCGGTGGCCGGCCACCTTTGCCAGAGCTTCCTCATACTGGTAATAATTTTCATAGACTGACTGGGCCTTTTCATCCTTGGCCACGGACACAATCCGTCCTTCCTTCACAGTCATCTCACGGATCCGGATCCGGTAATCTGCCTCATCTGAAATGCTCTCCGCCAGAATATCCTTCGCTCCGTCAATGGCATCCTGCACAGTATGTACTTCTTTTTCCTCATTTACAAAGGCCTTCGCTTCTTCCTCCAGAGACTTTTTCGTCATCTGAAGCAGAATCAGATTCGCCAGGGGCTCCAGCCCTTTTTCCTTGGCAATTGTCGCCCGGGTGCGCCGCTTCGGACGGTAAGGACGGTACAGGTCATCCACCACCACCAGCGTCTCTGCAGCCAGAATCTGGCGGCGCAGCTCCTCGGTCATCTTTCCCTGCTCTTCAATACTGGAAATCACCTGTTCCTTTTTCTCTTCCAGATTCCGCAGATAAGTCAGACGCTCATACAGCTTCCGAAGAACCTCATCATTCAGGGAGCCGGTGGCCTCTTTTCGGTAACGTGCAATAAAAGGGATGGTATTTCCCTCATCTATCAGTTTAACGGCAGCCTCAATCTGCCAGAGCTGAACTTCCAGTTCCTGTGCAAGCTTTTTGTTGATATCCATGCATTCTCTCCTTCATCATTTCTGAATTCTGAATCGCAGCGCCAGGCCCGCTCCATTCCTGCCGGCCCAAATCGCACGTTCCTATCATATCACAAAATAACAATGGGGTCAAACAATGGCGCGCCCGTCAAACGGCATCCTTAATCCTTCATCATAACCTTATAAAACTGCTCCGCCAGATTTGCCCGGATTTCCGCCTGATTATTTGCTTTCGGACGTTCATATTTCGTGCAGATGAGTTTTCCGGCTGAATAAGCAGTTTTTTTCGATGCCATCCAGGAACTGTAAATACTTTTATAGCTGCCGGATGCCAGTTCTGTAACGATCATTTTGCTCTCTGCCTTAATTGCCTGTTCCATGGTTATCCGGTCTCTGCCGCCGGAATATTTTATGTAGAAGGATACCAGCGTTTTCGTCCTGCTCCCGGTCCACTGGCAGCAGCCCAGGCCAAATTTTCCATTTTTCCAGCCATCCTCTGACAACTTTGTCAAAAGGTCATTCAAAGCAGAAAGGGAAACTTCCGTAATATTTTTCCCGGAATATTTTTTCTGATAACCATATTTCGTATCCATAATCCTTAAATATTCCGGTTTCTTTGCAGGATTGGACTGGTAATTGGAGCTTTCAAACTTTCCAACGTTTCCTTCTTTATAAATGTTTGCCAGCATCCCTGCAATAAATCTGGGATCATATTCCCTGTCAAGCAGATCTTTTGCAATCTGGATAATGATTGCCTTCTTCGCTCCAAGTTTCAACGTCGTATCCTTTTTCAGATTTTCGATGATTTTATTCGTATCTTCCCATTGGGCAGTCAGGATGACGGTTCCCGATTTACTTGAAAGATTTTTAATCTCGGCTCCATCTTTATAGCACGTCCCTCCGGCCGACATCCAGCCAGTAAATTTCGCCCCGCTCTTTTTAAATTTATTCAATGGCAGTGTATAGGTTTTTCCATATACACACTCCATCTGATCCATCTGCCCGGTTCCATCACCCGGACGGAAACTGACCGTATACTGAATCGGTTTCCATTTCGCATAGACATCTACATCTCTGTTTGTGCCCTTTTTTATTTTTGTAATTTTGCTGGTAAATCGGCTGTCAGAGTACCATCCAATAAAACGATACCCTTTTTTTGTAGGCTCCGGCAAAATAATATCTTCCTCGTTTTTTGAAAACTTTTTCGGTACAGAGTCCGGAAGAACGCCTCCGTCTGTATGGTAATTGATTGAATTTTTCTTTACTTTCCATTTTGCATAAAGTGTGCAGGATTTTCTCATGATTCTCGAAGAAGCTACGGCATTCACATATCTCTTATCTGAATACCATCCGGAAAATTCATAGCCTTTTCTTACAGGAACCGGCAGCGTATCGACCGCGCTTCCTTTATTTACCTTTATGGATTTCGGAGAAACAGAACCTTTCATCGGGTCGAATTTGATTGTGACAGTCTCTGTTTTTTTGGTCCATTGAGCATACAGAGTAATCGTTCCGGCATTGCTTAACAGATTCGTTACAGATTGCCCGTTCTTATATGTTTTTCCATTTGATGCTTTCCAGTTTTTAAATGTATACCCATCTTTTTTAAATATATTTTTCTTAATGGGGTAATACTCTCCATACCTGCACTTCATACTGCTCATTTTCCCGCTTCCGCCATTGGCCCGAAAAGCTATGGTGTACGTAATGGGTGTCCATTTTGCATAAAGTGTACAGGAACTGTACGCGGCAGAATCAGCGGAAACAGGCATCGTATAGTTTTTGTCCATGTACCAGCCGTCAAATTTGTAACCGGTTCTCTTTGGAATTGGAAGAGTCCCAAAATCTTTTCCTTCTTTGACCGTTTTGGAAGAAGGGCTGACGCTTCCGTTTTGTGCATCAAATGAAATCGTTACATCTTCTATCGGGCTAAGCACAATTGCCGGACGATATCCCACTCTACTGGCGCTTGATGCACCAAGGGCGCCCGGTGCCCATAAGGTATAGTATCCCTCAGCGACCACCACCGGATAGAAATATGCGGTATTGGCCCAGGAATCATCCGATCCGTAATCCGCCCACCAGGCACAGAATCCGTCCCCGTTCACTTCTACTCCATCCTTTTTTGCGTACTCTGTCGGTACACAGGTGCTTAAGGAGTAAAAATTGACCTCGTCCCCGTCCAGCGGCCTCAGTGAATATCTGTAAGAAGCAGCTTCCTCTTCTGTAGTCTCCAATGCAATGGAATAATATCTCTCAGAGGGAGAAGCACTTTTCAGTGCATATTTACTGACTGCAAGAATCGAATGATCCTCGAAAATGTCCAGGACAATCCACTCCACAGGTGCCAGGCTTCCATCTGCTGCCTGTGGGTAACGTCCAAAAGTCATCACAGAGCCTTTTGCGATTGTTGTCTGACTGGCAGATGCTTCGAAAGAGGTCAGCATCATCAGCAGACATATCAGCGGTAAAATCATAAAAAGTGCATGTCGTTTCCATTTGTTCATAAATTTGTTCATAAGATTCTTCTCCTTCCAATTAGCGAAATCTTCATTAAATCTCCGGATTTGCATTCTGTGCCGTCAGCAAAATCAATTCATCCGGTGTTTCCGATACGACTGGAACGGTTTTTCCGCTGAAATGTGCATTCGGCATCTGCAATTGCTGAATGAAAATGAAACGGTCAATGATATGGAAAATGTATTCTATCAAAAGATCGACTTTGAAAACGTGGGCATTGTGGGGCATTCTCAAGGCGGCGTTGGAGTAATCAACGCTGTCACTGTCCAACAGCACAGTGATATTTTCAAAGCTGCCGTATCCATCTCCCCAACGAATCAGGAAATGGCACAGGCGCTGCAGTGGGATTACGATGCAGCAATGGTAAAAGTACCGATCATGCTGATTTCCGGTGAAGGCGGTGGTGATGATTGGGTCGTGACCGGGGAGCAACTAGAGGAAATCTACAACGCCATCAGCAGCGATAAAATAATGCTTCGAAGAAAGAATACGGCCCACGGTGAAACGCTGTATTCTGCAAACGGTTATGTAACAGCATGGTTTCTGTACTGGCTGCAAAGCGATGAAAATGCTGGAAAAGCATTTATTGGTGAAGTACCGGAAATCATGAAAAATGCACTGTACCAGGATCAGAAAATCGAAACGCTGGCTGCTGCGGCAGAAAATGAAGCAGATACGGTGGCTGGAACTGTCAGGGCAGTACAGGGTTTGGCAGACTGCTCTGAACGGTGCGAACTAGCAGACACCATCTTTGCAGGCGGATTCACGCCTTCTCTTTCTGGCAAAGCGAATCTCCTTTGGTATGGAGCGTCTGCTAATCAAGATACGTTTTTTTATACTCTTCTCTGATTTTCTCTGGAACCAGACTGCCTCCGGTTGCCCATGCGATATGAACTGCATCCTGCATTTTATCGGTAAGGCAATTCTCTTCCAGATATTTTCCAATATCAGCACTCTGCCCCAATTTTATCACGCCCTGAAAAGCCGCACATGCACTTGGTTCCAGGAAAATGTCTTCCGCCTCCAGTAAGTCTCTCATATAATCATACAGTTTTGCATCCTGAACCGTAAATTCTCCGCTCAGCATGTGCTTCATCACTCCACCCACAAAACCAGACGGTCTTCCTACCGCCAGCCCATCTGCATGAGTCATGCCGGAAAGCCCGATATCCTGAACAGAAATTTTGTTGTTTAGCCCTGTTGCCATTCCAAGCAGCATGCAGGGAGCCTGTGTCGGCTCAACAAAAAAGCAATGCACATAATCTTTGAACACCTGCTTCAGCCCAAAACTGATGCCGCCGGGTGCACCACCTACTCCACAGGGAATATAAACAAACAATGGATGCTTTTCATCAACGGAAATTCCCTTTTCTTCCAACTGTCCTGCTAAACGTTTTGCTGCCACTGCATATCCCAGGAAAAGGGTTCTTGAATTTTCATCATCAACAAAATAACTTCTGGGATTTTCATCAGATAAACGTCTTCCATTTTCCACTGCTTCACTGTAATCGGAGTCATATTCTATCACCGTCACACCATGGCTTCTCAGCAGATCTTTTTTCCACTGTTTTGCATCAGCAGACATGTGTACAATGACTTTATATCCGATGGCAGCACTCATAATCCCAATGCTCATACCAAGATTCCCTGTAGACCCCACCTGAATCGTATAGTTTGCAAAAAACTCCCGAAATTTGAATTCTGCCAGACAGGAATAATCATCTTCTAATGAAAGCATCCCCTGTTCCATTGCCAAGTCTTCCGTATGTTTCAGTATTTCATAAATTCCGCCTCTTGCCTTTACAGAACCGGCAATCGCAAGGTGGCTGTCCTGCTTTAATAAAAGCTTACCCTGCAGATGACTGCCATATTTCCGGTTTATCCTGTCTTTCATAGTCGGAATATCTGTCAGAACAGACTCAATCAATCCATTTCTGTCCTTTGTTTCCGGAAAACATCTCATAATAAATGGTGCAAACCGCTTCAGGCGTTCCTCTGCATCTTCCACATCCGCCATGGACAATTCACATTCTCTCATACTCTCAGTAAAAGAAACCTTATCCGGATTCACCCAGATGACTTCCTCTCCTTTTTGCATTTCCTTTAAAATCGGAAATCTTTCTCCCAGACCTTTCATATCGTACCTCCATCTTTTACAGTAGTGTCAACTTATACATCCAGAATCGGCTCAAGCCCAGTAAAATCAAGGTATCCTGGGTCTATGAGCCTTTTTCCTCCCCTTTCTTTGATTTCTTCTTGTTCGTAACAGAATCATCCTTCTTTCTGTAGTATTTACAGTATATCAGATTCATTAGAAAATGTCTCTCGAAGCATCATGCAAAACAAAGAAAACGGTACATACCGTCCGACATTTTATTGCCTGCGGGACGAAAAGATTTCTCATAATTCACAAAATCTTCACATAATTATTAGCACTCTCTATTGACGAGTGCTAATTCATGTGTTATATTGCATATAGAACAAAGGAAGAGGAAATGATTTTTCTTCCTGATATTCATAAATCAACACTTCGGGTTTCTCCGATGGTGCAAACTTTCGTTTATGTCATGAAAGGAGATATGACTTATGTTAATGCCTCGTATTTTTGGAGAAAGTTTATTTGATGATTTTATGGATGATTTTGCTTTTCCGGACATCGAGAAAAAATTGTATGGGAAACATGCTCCCCATATCATGAAGACGGATGTCAAAGATAACGGCAACACCTATGAAGTAGACA
>JAXEJQ010000060.1:0-16476 GCA_034101475.1 Candidatus Limivivens sp. | reverse complement strand
TTTTTTTTTAAAATTCATCCACCGCCAGCAGAATACTGTCCTTCGCCCGTTCCGATTCTATCAAAAAATCGTATGCGAACTGTGCGTATAAAGCGGCTCCTCTTTTCAGAACGCTTTCATCCACCTGAAAGCGGGAATTGTGGTTTTGGCTGGTGATGCCCTTTTCCTCATTACGAACACCGATCAGTGCATAGGCTCCCGGAACCTGATCCAGGAAGTAGGAGAAATCCTCGCTTCCCATGAGAATCGGATGGCTGCCCAGCCCTTCCTGCCCGTAGAGCTCCCTCACTGCCTGCCTCGCAATTTCCGACACCGCCGGATCATTCAGAAGGACACCCGGATAAGACTCATACTCCACCACTGCCTCTGCTCCGTTGGCTCTGGCAACATTTTCCGCAATATTCCGGATCCAGCCCTCAATTTTGCCACGCACTTCGGGATTATGGGTCCTTGCAGTTCCTTTCATAACCACCTGATCGGAAATAATATTAAATCGGGGGCCTCCCGCAATCTCCCCAATGGTAATCGCGAGGGTATCCCGCGGATCGCTCTTCCTGGATACAATTGTCTGAAGCTGCAGGATAATCGCCGCAGCAGTAACGATTGCATCAACTCCGTAGTTCGGGGCGGAACCATGGGCCGCAGCGCCTTTCACGGTAATGGTAAAATTATCACAGCTGCTCATGCGTGCTCCGTCATCAATATTGATATACGGAGCGTCCAGCGTTGCCCAGACGTGACAGCCGTAAATCGCATCTGCTCCATCCAGAATCCCCTTTTTCACATAGTATTCCGCTCCATGGCAGGACTCCTCCGCCGCCTGAAACAGCAGCCGGACTCTGCCTGGAAGCTCATCCTGATGGGAGACCAGAAGTCTTGCGGCTCCCAGCAGCATGGCCGCATGACTGTCATGTCCGCAGGCGTGCATCACGCCTTTCCTCTGGCTGGCATAAGCAAGACCTGTTTCTTCCTGGATCGGAAGCGCATCAATATCTGCGCGAAGCACCACCGTTCTGCTTTCCGGCGTACTTTTTCCGCCGCACAGGTCTGCCCAGACACCATAAAAATCCTCATACCTCTGCGGCTGCAATCCAAGCTTTGTTAATTCCTGCTCCAGAAACTCCGTTGTCTCCTTCTCTTCAAAAGAAAGCTCCGGACGGGCATGCAGATAACGTCTGGTTTCCACAATATAGTCTTCAATCGCTTCCGATTCCTTCCTGAAATTCATTTCCCCTCCTCCTGAACCGCAGTTCAGTCACAAACATTGAAATTCGTATTTCGATAACTCCAAAGGATATCTGCCATTTCTTTTCCATAATCCTTTGTAAAATCTTCCAGAACCTGCTCATTGACCTTCTGGCCCTCCGACTGAAAAATCGCGGAGGTCACCTCATGGTATGCCCAGTAGGAATGTGCGCAGTGTCTGGTCTGCTTCATATTTTTCCTGTTGTCATTATATACCCATTTTCCCGTACAGAACAAGAAAATGATTTGCCCTGATCTGAACAGCCGTAAAATTTTTCTGAACTTTCTGCTTTTCTTGTTTTATAATGAAAGAGAAGATGCAGGACTGTGAGAGTGCGAAGCACGGAACAATCCGTATGGCATCTTTTGACTCCAACGTATCTGTTCAGTACCTTGCCTCGGGGACAATTGCTTCTGAACAGTTAAACTCCAACATTATAAAAGGGACGAAAAGAAAGGAAACTATATGTTAGAAGAAACCAGAATCATTGAACGGGAAAATAAAAAATCCAGGGAGCTCCGGCAGCAGCTGGAGAGCTATCAACCCTGGAATGAACAGGAAGAAAAGGATCGGCTTCTGATTCTCCAGTGTCTGCAGGAGCAGAAGAATCTTTTCACAAGAGAAAACCGTCTGGCACACATGACCGCTTCTGCCTGGGTAGTAAATCCGGACCGAAGTAAAGTTCTGATGGCCTACCATAACATTTACCATTCCTGGTCCTGGCTGGGCGGCCATGCAGATGGGGAAACGGATCTGCTGGCAGTCGCCATACGGGAAGTACAGGAAGAAAGCGGTATTCATCAGGTTCGCCCGGTATCAGAGGAGCTTTTCTCCGTTGAAGTTCTGACGGTGGACGGTCATGTGAAAAAGGGAGCCTATGTATCTTCCCACCTGCACCTGAATGTAACGTATCTTCTGGAAGCATCCGAAACAGAACATCTGACTTCCAAACCGGATGAAAACAGCGGAGTCGACTGGTTTACCCCGGAGGAAGCAGTCAGGGCTTCCTCCGAGCCATGGTTTCAGGAACACATTTACCGGAAGCTGAATGAGAAAGTCCGCTATTCCACCAGCTCCTGATAAGGCCAGTCCAGAATACCGCCAAATTCATACACCTGCTGATAGCCCAGATCAGCCAGTTTCTGCGCCGCCTGTTTGCTGCGGTTTCCACTTCGGCAGTACACCAGAATTGTCTGCCCTTTATCCGGCAGCTCTTCTGGTTCTCCCGAAATCTCCTCATTGGGAAGGCAGACGGCACCCTTGATATGTCCCGTTTCAAACTCTTCCCGGGTGCGGACGTCCAGAATCAACGCATCGGCTTCCTGCTCCATCCGTTTCTTTGCTTCTTCCGCCGTAATCTGCTGATATGTCATCGAGGCTTCCTCCGTTTCTTTCGTTTCCGGGCCGCTGACCAGCCTCCAGATGGCAGCCGCAGCCACAAGAAGCAGTACGAGAATCAGGAGCCATTTTTTCTGATCTTTTCTTTTCACTTTTTCCATTCTTTTTCCCTTCTTTTCCTTCTGCAGCGTCCGCTCTGCCACAATGAGAATCTCCTTCTCCCGCGGAACCTCTCTTCAGTTTCTCCGGCGCATCCTGCAGACAATTACAACAGGCGCTGATACAGCAGAAACCGATCCAGTCCATACGCGCCGTATCCCAGATCTGCTGCAGTAATATACTGAAATCCCATTTTTTCATAGAGATGAATCGCCGGGATATTCTTTTCATACACATCCAGGCGCACTGCCTTCTGATTCCTTTCAGCAGCATACTCAAAGATAAATTCGATGATTTTTCTGCCAATCCCCTGATTCTGAAAACGCGGATGCACTGCAAGGGTATATACGACAAAAACATCCGCATCATCCAGCTCCACATGCCAGTCAGCCTGCGCATAGCCCGCTTCCGGCCGATGGCTGAGGATCACCGAGCCTGCGATCTGGCCGCCTTCTTCTGCAAGGAAAAGCTCACCCTCTTTCAGCCCGCGTTCTGCATCCTCCCGGACAGGATAAATTCCCTTTTTCCAGCCCGGATAATTCATATGGCTCTCCAGATACTCATTCACTTCATCATACAATACTGCCACCCGATCCAGATCCCGTAAGGTCGCTTTCCTGATTTCCATCGGTCTTCACTCCATTTCCGCTTCGCAATCCTGTGCTTCCTGTTTCAGAAACTCTCTCAGACAATCCAGGGCAATCCGGGCAGCTTCTGCCTGAACAGTTACCTGGATTTTATTATATCGTAAGAAACGGTTTTTGAAAATGCCTTTCCTTTCTGCTTTTATACTCCGTAGTAGTCTTCGATAGCCTGACCAATATATCTTGTAACACCGGATCCATACTGGCTGTCTGTGACGGCTTCCAGCATGGAATGATTCAGATAGTCCCTGGCCACCTGCAGAAGCAGATATCTGGCATTTTCCAACCGAAACATGGCTTTGTAATTTTCTTCCAGCTTCTTTACCGCATCCTTTGCCAGCTCCCGGTCATCTTTCTCCATCGCCCGGGCAAACTGCCGGTAGATCCGGTCGTTTTCTGCCTGCTGCTCCTGCTGCGCTTCCCGGTCTCCCGTTGCCTGCAGACTTGCCTCCACCGCTTTTTCTTTTCCTCCGTAAATCCTGATCAGCTCGCTGGCTGTCTTTTCCTCCTTCAGATTTTCCGCGCAGAAGCTCTCATACGCCTCCATACTTCCAAATTCTTTCAGAATAGCTTCTCTGGAAGCTTCATCCTGCAGCTCCAGGGAATGCTCCAGGATTTTCTTCACATCATCGTCATGAAATGCTTCAAAGCTCATGGTATTGACCCCCTTCATCACATCGTTGATCAGCGCAATGATCCCGTCCAGGCGATTTCTTTTTCGCTCCAGCAGATCCCGCTGCGCCAATAATGCCTGTTCTCTGTTGTAACCCGGATTTTCCATAATTCGTTTCATCTCTGCCAGCGGGATTTCCAGTTCCCTGTAAAACAGAATTTCCTGCAGCCTCTCCAGCGCTTTGTCGTCATAAAGGCGATACCCCGCTTCTGTGCACTTTGCAGGCTTTAACAATCCGATCTCATCATAATACCGCAGTGTCCGGATACTCACCCCGGTGATCTGAGACACCTCTTTCACTGTTTTCATAGGATCCTCCTTTCCAGTCCATGGTAAACCGTTACGCAGGGTGAGAGTCAAGCAAAATCTGCAGATAATTTCCGGCAGTAATCCTGAGCTGGAATCCTTTTGCATTACCGCAGCTGCGAATCACAAATAATTCTCCATAACCCGGCACAGGTTTCCGGCGATCTCCTCCACGCCTCTGGCATTGGGATGCACCAGATCCTGAGAAAGGCCGCCGGAATCCTTCATCATATCCAGTCCTCTGATATAAATCACATTCGGCAGATTCCGTTCCTGAACCACTTCCCGGACAATCCTGCGAAATACGTTGGGTTTGCTGTTTTCATTTTCCGGCTCCAGCAGATCCCGCTCCATATAAAAGAGATCAATACAGAAAATCTTCTGCTCCGGATGCGCGCCTGCAATGGCAGAGGCAAAATACGTTACCCGTTTTCGGAACTCTTCGGGCTCCACATCCAGGATGTTGATTCCCATTTCCAGAGTTGCGAAATCAAACCGGCACTCACGGGCAATATAATCCGCCACTTCCTTTTCCAGCCGCGCGCTTCCGGCAAATCCGAAATTCACCGGGTCCGCTTTGAAATATTCCCCGATCCTCGAAACAAAGGTATTGGCCTGAACCATGGCAAGACTCCCATGGGTAATGGAAGAACCATAGGCCAGATAGGTTCTGGAGGGAAGCTGTTCTCTGGAAGGCGGAACGCATTTTCCTTTTATATCAAAAATCTCATATTCCGAATTCTGCAGGATCACGCGCACCACTTCTTCTGAGTATGGATACCCGTTCCTTTCGGTAACCAGTTTCAGTTTCTCCAGGTTGTCCGCCCGGGGAATCACGATTTCCGTTGGGGTGCTGTACACCTCTTTGTACAGATTCTGCCAGCCGGACTGGATGGAGCCGTAAAAAATCACCACCCGGGACGCCCGCTCTCTGGCCCGCAGCACAATCCGGATTTCTTTTTCCAGAGGAACAAATCTCAGTTCCACCCCCGAAGCCAGAAAAGGATTTGCCTTCATCTTTTCCGCCAGAGACATGGGAATACGACTGATCCGGTATCCTCCGGTTTCCTCATTCAGGACAAGCTCTCTGCAGTTGTAAATCTCCAATCCTTTGAATTCCATAATCGTTTTCTCCTTCTGATAAACTTTATATAACGAGCCAAGGGCCTCATGGACATGAGCAAGCAGCCATTTTTCGCAGAAAAATGAGCGAATTGCGAATGTTTTCATCGATTTTGAGGTGCTGCGTCCCAGTGGGACGCGTTAAGCACCGACCGCAGCGAAGCGAAGACGCAGAGCACGGAAAAATCGACGGAAGGCTCATTTGTCGGGTAACTCATGTAACGGTTCATAGCCAGGCAAAATTTCATAAAACAGACGTAAGATGACTGCGTTTTTAAGGCTGTTTTTGAAATTTTATCCGGCGGATGCGCCACAACGACAAAATACGGAGCCTTTTTCAGTCTTCCTGTTCGCCGGGTTCATCTTAACATCCTGCCGGCGCTTTGTAAAGCGCGCTTCCATGGCAGAGGAAAAGAAACAGCCGCCACTGCCCAACGCAGTGACGGCTGCACAAAAAACTCTTATTTTGCTGCCATTTCCGGACAAACCTCTTATTCCTCTGTCATTTTCGGACAAACCGGATCTTTTCTTCTGAAGTAAACTCCAGTCTCATCAGAAACGCGGTCACCTTTCCATCTTTGTCATACTCTGCTTCCGCTTCCAGCTCAACGCCCGGCAGCACATGCTCCTCCGTGAAGATAAAATACTGGCTGCGATAGTGGAAGCCATGGAGCGTCAGAGTGCCAAGCTGTACGCTCAGACCGCCCTCTTCCTCTGCGACAACAATGGTTCCGTAACCATTGTCCCGATAGGTTCCGGCAATTTCCGAAAGGCTCACCGGGCACGGATAGGCTGCAGACAGCGCCAGAGCTTCTTTTCTGTCCGTGGCCTCTGCCTGCTGCTGACTTTCCGTCTCCGCCTTGTAAGCCCGGAACCTGGATGCCCAGTCCACAGGCTCCAGCCCCAGGGCCTCATCGAGAATCGAGTAACGAAGAGCCCTTGTGATATAGCTGTTCTCCGAATTGGTCAGGACAACACAGGCGAAATTCTTCTCCGGAACAAAGCACTGATCCGCCAGAAAGCCGTCAATGTGTCCGCCATGATGCAAAATTTTGGTACCCCGGTAGGATTCAATAAAGAATCCCAGGCCGTAAGAGCACATGTCCTGATAGCCCTGAAGGGGTTTGATAATCGGGTCTGAAATCAGCATCTGCGGAGATGTCATTTCTTTACACATTTCACCGGAAATCACCTGGGTTCCGTCTGCCGCCTTTCCGCCGTTCAGGAACATGGCATCCCACATGGCAAGCTGGGCACTGGTCATGCTCATGGAGCCGGCCGGACACATGGTATAAAGCGGACAATAGGGAACCTGCCGGTTGCCGGGCTGCTCACCGTCAAAATAGCGATAACCTGTGGCACGGCCCTCAAAGGTTTCCAGCTCTGCCGCATCGTAAGATACGGCGCCCATTCCCAGGGGCTCAATCAGATTTTTCTGTACAAAATCTTTCCAGGTGGTGCCGCTTACCCGGCTGATCACGATACCGGCCAGGGTAAACATCACATTCTGATACTGCATCTTATACCGGAAAGGTACATTCGGTTTCAGGAACCGAAGCATATCCAGCATCTGCTCCTCGGAGTATTCGGAAAGGCGGGAATACCAGGCCAGTTCATGGCGCGGAAGCCCGCAGCGGTGACAGAGCATATCGCGGATCGTGAGATGCTCCGACACATAGGGATCATACATACCGAATTCCGGAACATATTTGCGTACCGGATCCTCCAGGGACAGCAGTCCTCTGTCACAGAGAACGGCAATGGCCGCGGCGGTAAAGGATTTGGTACAGGAACCGATGGAATAAAGCGTATCCTCATCCGCCGGAATCTGATTTTCCAGATCTTTGCAGCCGGCAGTCACTGTCTCAGAAACCCCATCCTGCCAGCAGGTAATGCTGACAGAAGGTACCTGCATCTCGTCCAGCAGCCGTTCCGCCTTTTCCTGCAATTTTTTCATATTGACCAGCATTGTCGATAACCTCCCAAAAACAAAACTGCATCCGATTTATTATTGGTGATGTCTGCATCAACAGACATTTCCGTTTAGTTCCAGCTGAAATCTTTGTACAAAACACCATTTACAGCCGGCGTATAGTTCAAATCCTTGTTCCATGCATAGAAGTTTTCCAGGTTGTAAAGAGGCACGTAAGCGCATCCTTGTCTGTGGTGGAAGCAGCTTCCGCAAACAGTGCCTCAATCTCCGGATCCGTAAAGCGGGCCATATTCAGACCGTCAATATAAGCTTCACAGTAATAGGTTTTCATATAGTCATAATCCAGGCTCATGCTCTGTCCCATATCAGCAAGACCGAAATTACCGGTGATGCAGTCGGTTACCAGGCTGTTTCCATCCATGCTCTCAATGATGCTGGTGATGCCGATGTCCATAAGCTCTGCCTGTACAACCTGAACAACCTTTTCAAAATAGGTTCCGCCCAGCGTCTTGATGCTTCCGATATCCAGTCCGTCCGGATAGCCCGCTGCAGTCAGAAGCTCCTTTGCCTTCTCCACATCATAATCATAGACAGCATGGTCTTCGGTGTAGCCAAACATATACGGGGTGGCAATGGTCGTAGCCGGTGACGCATAGCCGTCAGCCGCAATGTCAATGATATCCTGACGGTTTACTGCATAGGCGATGGCCTGACGCACTTCTTTGCTGTCAAAGGGCGCAACCGCGGTGTTGAAAACCAGATATACCACATGGTTGGCAGCCAGGGCAGCGGTATTGAATTCATCACTGGACTCGATCTCTTCCCGGTAGGAAGTGGGAACCGTCATAGCATCGAATTCTCCGGCTTCGAAAGCAGCAATCGCAGTGGAATCATCTGTAATCAGCTCAAGGGTAACTGTTTTAATAAAAGGTTCTCCACCCCAATATCCCGGATAGGCTTCCAGTGTCACACTGACATCCGGAATCACTTCTTTTACCATATAGGCCCCGGTTCCGCATGCCAGGGTACCCAGCATCCCTTCTTCATTCTTATTTTCTTCCACAAAGGCTTCGCTGGCGATTCCGATGGAGGCCACCTTTTCCAGCAGCGGAGCGAAAGCGCTCTTCAAATGCAGGGCAACGGTATTTTCATCCACAACCTCCACAGATTCAATGGCTTCTGTTTTTTCCTGCATATAAGCATTGTCAAAGCATCTCTCATAGGAATATTTCACATCGCTGGCCTTCAGGGGATCGCCGTTCTGGAAGGTCACTCCCTCCCGGAGCTTGAAGGTCCAGGTCAGTCCATCCTCGTTTACGGAATATTCCGTAGCCAGCATGGGAACTTCCTCTCCGTCATCATTGATCCAGTAAAGCGGCTCATCGGACAGAGCACAAGTCCGAAGGTCAGTGCTGCAGCCACTGCTGCGGTGAGTGTTTTCATTCTTTTTTCATAGTTGTCCTCCTCTTTCTTTTGATCTTTTGAATATCTGTAACTGTTCAGAAGCCGCTGTTCCGTGAGGTGTTTTCATGCATTTATGCATGAAAATCCCGGGGATTGCAGCCAAAATCCTGTCACCGAAGGTGATTTTTCATGGATTTCGGCCCGTATCTGTGAAGGTACTGAACAGATACGAATATCTTTTATTATACACAAAATTAAAGCGATTGCATTTGTAAAAAAATCATGATTCCAATAAATTATTTTCATATCGCAAAAGGCCACAAATATTGTCAGGCTCTGATTTTTGAAATAATATATTTCTATGTCAATTTAAAGCAGTAAACTATATTTTTGGCCCTATGCCATGAAAAGAATGCATAACAGCCATGCAGGAAAAGCAAAACGACAAGGAGAAAACGGAATGCTGAAATACACCATAAAAAGACTTCTTCTGATCATTCCCACACTGTTGGGCGTATTATTTATCGTTTTTACAATTATGAATCTGACTCCCGGCGACCCGGGGCGCCAGATACTCGGCATGTCAGCAAAGCAGGAAACCGTCGATGCCCTGAACCATGATCTTGGCTATGACCAACCATTTCTGCAGAGGTTCGTGGCCTACCTGGGCGACCTGATACAGGGAGATCTGGGAACCTCTTATCGGACCAGAAAGCCCTTTGCGGCAGAATTTTTCACGAAACTGCCGGTTACCCTGAAGCTTGGAACCATTGCTCTGATTTTTGCTTCCATCATCGGAATCTCTCTTGGAATTCTATCGGCGGTGAAGCAATATTCCCTTGCGGACACCTTCAGCACGGTTACCGCCATTTTGCTCGCCTCCATCCCCGGCTTTTTCCTGGGAATGGTGCTGATCTATCTGTTCAGCCTGAAATTTGGTCTTCTGCCGACTCACGGAATCAGCGAATGGAAAGGCTACATTCTTCCCGTCATAACGCTGACCCTGGGCGGGAGCGCACAGCTGATGCGCCTTACCAGAACCACCATGCTGGAAGCCATTCACCAGGATTATATGAGAACCGCAAAGGCAAAGGGATGTACCCCCTCCTGCATGATCTGGAAGCATGCCCTGAAAAATGCCATTCTCCCGGTGCTGACCGTACTCGGCACCAGCTTTGGTTCCATTCTGGGCGGTGCCGTGATCTGTGAAACGGTTTTCTCGATTCCGGGACTCGGAACCTACATCCTGACAGCCATTCGCAGCAAAGACGTACCGGTGGTCATGTCCTCCACCGTCTTTTTATCCACCTTTTTCTGCCTGGTCATGGTTGTGGTGGATCTTTTATATGCGGTCATTGATCCACGGATCCGAGAACGTGTAACCAGATAACAGACACTGCAGGAAAATTTGACCGGATAGGAGCAGAATATGACATATTCAGAAAATAAGAAAAAGAGAAGAAAAGAAAACCGGGCGGACACCTGGAAGCTGTTCCGCAAAAACAAAGCAGCCGTCATCGGACTGGTGATTCTCATCATCTTTGTACTGGTTGCCCTGTTTGCGGATCTGATCACGCCCTACGAAAACGCCATTGCTCAGAACCCCAAGGAGCGGCTGATGGCTCCCTGTACCCAGCACTGGTTCGGAACCGATGAGTTTGGCAGAGATCTCTTTGCCCGGGTTATTCACGGAAGCAGACGTTCCCTCTCCCTCGGAGTCGGGACAACCCTGGTATCCCTGTTAATCGGAGGCTTCATCGGAGCGTGCTGCGGCATTTACGGTTCCAGATTTGACAGCATTGTCATGCGGATCTGCGATATTCTGAACTGCATTCCCAGCCTTTTGTTCGCTCTGGCCGTTGTGGCGGCCCTGGGCTCCAGTATGACAAATCTCCTGATTGCCGTAACCGTGATCAGTATTCCCGGATTTATCCGGATCGTCCGGTCTGTCATTCTTTCCATTACCGAGCAGGAATATATCATGGCAGCCAGGGCCTGTGACAGCAGCAACCTGACGATTATCCGAAAACACATCATCCCCAATGCCATGGGACCGATTATCATCCAGGCCAGTATGTCGGTGGCTTCCATGATGCTGACAGCCGCCGGGCTTTCCTTTATCGGCATGGGCGTACAGCCGCCCACACCGGAATGGGGTGTCATGCTGAGTACTGCCAGAGAATATATGAAATCCGCTCCCTATCTGCTGCTCTTCCCGGGCGTTTCCATCGCCCTGAGCGCCCTGGCGCTGAATCTGGTAGGCGACGGTCTCCGAGATGCCCTTGACCCCAAAATGAAACAATAACACCAGCAGCGGAGGAAACGTATTATGACAGAACAGGAAACCTTACTTTCCGTAAAAAACTTAAAAACTTATTTCGTTACAGACGATGCGGTGCTGAAGGCCGTGGACGACATTTCCTTTGATGTGCGCAGGGGGGAGACCCTGGGCATCGTAGGTGAAAGCGGCTGCGGGAAAAGCGTCAGCAGCATGTCCATTGTCAAGCTGGTGCAGGGAAATGTAAAATATGAAAGCGGTCAGATCCTCTTTGAGGGGAAGGATACCCTCCGGATGACGGAAAAGGAGCTTCGCCGCATCAGAGGCAGGGAAATCTCGATTATCTTTCAGGAGCCCATGACGGCTCTGAACCCACTCTATACCATCGGAGACCAGATGAAGGAGGCGCTGAAAAACCATCAGAAAATCAGTGACCGGAAGGCCCGGGAACAATGCGTGGAGTACCTCCGCAAGGTCAAAATCCCCATGCCCGAGGAAATGATGTTCCGCTACCCCTTCAGCCTTTCCGGCGGGATGCGGCAGCGGGTCATGATTGCCATGGCGTTGATCACCTCTCCCAGGCTGATTATTGCGGACGAACCCACAACGGCTCTCGATGTGACCATCCAGGCTCAGATTCTGGATCTGATGAATGAACTGAAAAAGGAATCCGGCAGCTCCTGCATTTTTATTACCCATGACCTGGGCGTCATCAGCGAAATGGCAGACCGGGTGGCTGTTATGTACGGCGGAAAAATCTGTGAGATCGCACCCACCGATGAACTGTTTGAGCACGCCGCCCATCCATACACCATCGGCCTGATCCACTCAAGACCCCGGGCAGATTATGAGGGGGACCGTCTGGAGGTCATTCCGGGAAATGTTCCTTCTCTGAACAATAAACCGGAGGGATGCCCGTTTCACCCGAGATGCAGGTATGCCGGCAGCAAATGTGCCAAAGAATTTCCGTCTGTGTCTGCGATTTCTGATGAACATCAGGTATTTTGCTGGCAATACTGCGGCGGATGTGAATAACAGACTGTTTGGGAAGGAATCGTAGAATGGAAACAATCATAGAAGTACAGCATTTGAAAAAATATTTTCCCGTAAAAGGCGGGTTTATTCAACACACCCTCGGACACATTCAGGCAGTGGATGATATCAGTTTTTCCATTGAAAAGGGAAAGGTACTCGGTCTCGTAGGGGAATCCGGCTGCGGCAAATCCACCGCCGGAAGAACTATTCTGGGCCTGACACCTGCCACCTCCGGCAAGGTTCTGTTCCACGGCACAGACGTCTGCACGGCTTCCGGAGACGCTCTCCATGAAATCCGCAAAACATGCAGATTGTGTTTCAGGATCCCTATTCTTCTCTGGATCCCCGGATGACGGTGTACGATCTGATCGGAGAGGGCCTTCTGGCCCAGAAAATGGTAAAAAACAGAGCGGAGCTGGAGGAGCGTGTGGAAATCCTGATGCAGAAATGCGGTCTCTTTCCGGAACAGGCCACCCGTTATCCCCATCAGTTCTCAGGCGGACAGCGGCAGCGAATCAGCATTGCCCGGGCACTGGCCACCAGTCCGGAATTCGTGGTCTGTGATGAGGCCGTATCCGCCCTGGACGTCTCGATTCAGGCACAGATTATCAATCTTCTGAAAGACCTGCAGGACGAGATGGGCCTTACCTATCTGTTTATTTCCCATGATCTGAGCATTGTGCGCTTTATCAGCGATGAAGTGGCCGTCATGTATCTGGGACAGATCGTGGAAATGGGCAGCAAGCAGCAGATTTTCCAGACGCCTGCCCATCCGTATACCCAGGCTCTGCTCTCTGCCGCGCCGGCATTTACACGCAAAGAAAAGGAGTCCAAAAAACGGATGCTTCTGGAGGGCGATCTGCCCACTCCCTTTGATCCGCCTGCGGGCTGCCGTTTTGCCGGACGCTGTCCTTATGCCGTACCGGCCTGTTCCGAAGAGGTGCAGACAGAAGAACTGGAAAAGGGCCATACGGTGATGTGCCGCAGGGCCCGTGAGCTTGCATAAAAGGCGGTAATGCCGCCAGGGAGGAAATCATGATCATAAGCGCTGACAGAATCATTATCGGAGATGGAAAACAGGTCATCGAACAGGGAGCTGTGATGATGAAGGGGGCAAAAATCCTCGGGGCAGGACCCGCCCGGGAGCTTCGCCGCCTTTATCCCGATGAGCCGGAAAGAACCCTGCCCGGCTGTACCCTGATGCCGGGCCTGATTGATATGCATACACATATTGCAGATTATTATGAAAAAAACGGCAGCCTGTCGGAGCCGGAAAATGAAATGCTGATGGCTCTCTGCGCCGGGAAACGAATGGAAGATACCCTGAGAGCCGGCGTTACAACCATCCGCGATGTATCCAGCCCCCTTGGCATCGGCAGAGTCTTAAAGCTTGGAGCGGCCTCCGGCTATCTTCACGGGCCGCGGATTCTGACCTGTCTGGAAGGCCTGTGCATTACCGGAGGCCACGGCTGGGAAATGAACGGCGCGGTAAAGGAAATTGACGGCACAGAGGAGGGGCGAAAGGCAGTCCGGAAAAATATCCGCGACGGTGCGGACTGGATCAAGATCCTGGACAGCGAAGGATACCGCGGAGAAGAATTCAGCCAGGAGGAGCTGGATACCATTGTGTCAGAGGCCCATCGTTTTGGCCGGAAGGTCGCTGCCCACGCCGGCTACGGTCCTTCCATTGAAATGTGTATCCAGGCAGGCTGTGACACCATTGAACACGGCACCCACCTGACGGTGGAGCAGGCCGAACGCATGCGCCGTAACGGGCAGGCATGGGTTCCTACTCTCTACGTATTCCACTATGTGTACGAACAGGTGAAGGCAGCGGCGAACACGGATATGGCGCAGCATTTCGATTATCTGGAAGATACAGAGCGGACCTACCGCAGCACCTTTAAAGAGCTGTACGATACCGGCGTTCTCGTGGCAGCCGGAACAGACACGGACTGCTGCGGGCATCCGGAAGCCTCGCCGATTCATGAAGAATGCCGGCTGATGGTGGAATACGGACTGACGCCTCTGGAGGCCATCGCCTGCGCCACCCATCACGGAGCGCTGGCACTGGGACTGGGCGATCAGATCGGACTGCTTCAGGAGGGATACCTGGCAGATGTGATCGCTGTCCGCGGGAATCCGCTTCAGGATATCGGGGCACTTTCCGGAATTGCTTCTGTATGGCAGGGAGGAATCTGCGTTTATGAATCTGAATCAGCTCATTTATGCCAGTAAAATCAACCGTCTCGGCTCCTTCAGCAGAGCTGCGCGGGCCCTGTATATTTCTCAGTCTACTCTGAGCAAATCCATCCGGGCGCTGGAAGAAGAAATGGAGCATGAAATCTTCATCCGCACACCGGACGGCATTGTCACCACCGATTTCGGGAGAGCCCTTCTGGCCGAAGCGGAAAAAATCATTCAGCATATGGAAAACATCCAGAATCTGGCTGCCCATTCCGGCCAGATATCCGGCCAGCCTCTGCATTTTTCCGCCTCCTGCGGGCAGATGATGTTCGCCAGCGAAATCTTTGCCCGGCTTCTGGGAAAGTATCGGAATGATAAAACCAATTTCCGCTTTTATCAGAAATCCTACTCCGATGTCTTTCTGGATGTAAAAGAAGAACGAAGCAATCTGGGAATTGTTATGACCCTGGATTCTCATACAGAAGAAGCCCGGGAACTGTTCCGCCAGAATGATATGGATTATTACACCCTCCGCCGTCTGAAAATCGGTGTAGCGGTTTCTCTGAATAATCCGCTGAACAACATGGGACTGTCCAGGCTCCGAAAGGAACATCTGGCAGATCAGACCCTGCTGCTCACCCAGGAATCGGGTTTTCCCTTTACCAAAGAAGCACCGGAATTTACAACAAGCTGAATCTGTCCCTTTCAGCCGCGATCTAC
This sequence comes from Candidatus Limivivens sp., assembly GCA_034101475.1. Classification (GTDB taxonomy): domain Bacteria; phylum Bacillota; class Clostridia; order Lachnospirales; family Lachnospiraceae; genus Limivivens. The sequence continues at coordinate 1,431 of JAXEJQ010000060.1, read as the reverse complement.
CCCTGCCAGAATATCAATCTGAAATATGAATTCGGCTGGATAAAAAAACGCCGGACGGAGCTGACCCGGGCAGAACAGGATTTCATCCATGAAATCACAGAACTGTTTCAATAAAAACATCCGAAAAAATCCTCATTCTCCGCACTCCCTGTGCAGCAGAATGAGGATTTTCTGTCTTCTCAGAGATCAGAAAGAAAGATCCAGTCCGAATCCGGGGGCATCCAGAAGGGTAAACAGATCGTTCTCCCGGATAAAACCGCCGGACATTCCGGTCTGCTCATCTTCATAGAAAAGGAAGCTGTCGCAGTCCGCCTCGGTAATATTTTTCTTGGAAGCAACCAGGCTGACTCCGGCTGTGGTGGCCAGCTTTGTCTCCATCATACAGCCCACCATACAGTTCACGCCAAAAGCCTCCGCGATGGCATTGATCTGGGAAGCCCGGAAAAGGCCTCCGCATTTCATCAGCTTGATATTCAGGGTGTCGGCACAGCCGTTTTTGCAGGCCCGGGCAGCGTCACGGTGGTCATGGATCGACTCGTCCAGCATCACACGAATGCCCTTTACTTTACTGCGGACATAGGCAGCGCCCTCAAAATCCCAGGCCGGAAGGCACTGTTCCACCGCTTCAACTCCGATTTTCCGGAATTCCTCCATCGCATAAACCGCATCGCTTACATCATATCCCTGATTGGCATCCACGCGAAGACGGATATCCGGTCCGACAGTCTCACGGATCAGACGCAGCGCAGCAATGTCTTCCTTTACATGGATTCCTGCCTTTACCTTCAGAATGTGAAAACCATCCTTCTCCACATGAACACGTGCCTCCTCTGCCATGGCCTCCGGCGTGTTGATGCCGATGGTAATATCATTCTGAACACGGTTGGAATAACCGCCCAGGATCTTATAAACCGGAAGTCCCATGGCCTTTCCCATCAAATCATACATCGCCAGGTCCACGGCACATTTGGCCGACCCGTTTCCATGGATACATCCGTCCATCAGCTCATGAATCTTCTCAATATCCAGCGGGTTCATGCCAATCAGTCCGGGGCGAAGCATCTGAATCACACTGACCACACTGTCAATGGTTTCCCCGGTAACAAAGGGTAGCGGAGCAGCCTCTCCATATCCCTCCAGTCCCTCGTCGGTACAGACCTTGATCAGCAGGTTTTCGGAATAATCAATGGTGGCAAAAGCAACCCGGAATGGCTCCGTAAGCTGAATCCGCACCTTTTCCATTTTAATATCTGTAATTTTCATAAATCATTTCTCCTGAATTTCCTGTTGCGATTTGCTTTTCGTATAACCCACATGAAATACCTTACTGTTTCAGTGAGGATACTTTTTCGAGAGTGCAGGTGTAAAAACGCAGGCGTAGCGGGCTACGCTGAGGATTTTACACCTGTGCTGTCGGGAAAGCAGGCCAGC
>JAXEJQ010000059.1:0-29015 GCA_034101475.1 Candidatus Limivivens sp. | reverse complement strand
CCAAAATCGACGAAAACATTCGCAATTCGCTCATTTTTCTGCGAAAAATGGCTGCTTGCTCATGTTTTGCGGGACCCATAGACATGAAAATCCATGCAAGCACGGATTTTCATGTCCATTTGTCCCTTGGCTCATAAAATTCTGCCGGGCTCTGAACAGTTAAAAATCACATTTTTGTAGCGGTCCAACACCATCAGGAAAATCAGTCCGATCACATAGCAGGACAGAACCTCTCCGGCTCCTACGGTCAGCATCATGAAAGGAATGGGCAGATTTATGCCGTATCCGTAATACAGGACAAAGGGAACGACCAGCGCGTTTGCAATGACCGGCGGAAGCGGTACCAGATATTTTCTTTTCCGAAGCAGATAAGAGCAGTAAGCAGCAGCCAGAGTTGCCAGACTTCCGCAGACAATGTCCAGAGGAATGGCTCCGCCCAGAAAGTTCCCAAGCAGGCATCCAACAAACAATCCCGGTATGGCAGCCGGAGTAAAGCAGGGAAGAATGGTTAGTGCTTCTGCAATTCGTACCTGAACCTCGCCGAAGCTGAAAGCAGCACCAAGAACGGTTAATACGACATAGATAGCGGCAATAGCAGCCGCCTGGACTGTGAAAAGGACTTTTTTGTTTCTCATATTCAGTTGTCTCCTTTAGTTTTGTTTTACGAGTGGAAGGTCTCGAACACTCGGCACATTTTACGGCGGTGACCGCCGGAAAGCCCTATAGACCTTATTTTTGTGGGCTTTTCAACGGTTCATAGTGTACCATAGTTTTTTGCAAATTGCAAGTGAAGTACCAAAAAAGTACCAAACTGGAAAAATGTAATATGGTTTTTCTTTACATGATACCTTTTGCCAGTGGGGGCAAAATGCCTTTTGTGGGGTAAAAATGGGGGGAAAAATGTGGGGTATGGGATTAAGTGTATTGTGTAGTAAAATGGCCGTCTTCTTCTGGAGAACGAACACTATTCGCACCTGGGGGTGAAAACGCAGGTATTGGGCGGAAATTTCCGCCGAAGTGCGATTTTTATATACTTGAAAATATGATCCGGCGATTATGCCGAGTCCTCATACAAATAAATTGTCCTTTACAGACATTGGAGAAAGAATTGGGGTGCTAAGCATTGTTTTGTGTAATACAGGAAGTACAGACAAAAAGACAGGATAAAAATGGCTATCCGAAAGAGTTGTATTCAGAGTTTTGTAAGATGTTGATTAATGGTAATGATTATAGCCATTACACTTTTGCATACTCTTCTGATCGTTTTGAAAGGCCGTTAAAGCCATCTTATCGAATCAGTATACATTCGTCTTATCGGAAGAATGGAAAGCCACAGAAACGGCAGTACGTGATTTGTACTGTAAAGTATTATGAGCTGGCAACAGATTTTTTCAGCCTTTATGACTGGGGAGACAGTAGGATCCAGGCGGCAGCGGATGAACTGCAGGTTCCGGAAGATGATATTTACAATTTGATAGAGGCAAAGATAGAGCCTCTAAAATCACGTATAATCGCTGAATTTCAGCAGACGGAAGAATATAAGGTTCACGAGGAACACGAGAAAATAACCACAATATACGCGGCGAAAAAGGTACAATTTGCAGAGCAGTACGATGTGGATGCTTCGGAATATGATAAGATTTATGATGTGTTTGGCACGCTACACAATCCGGAATACCTGAAAAGGATTCAGGAGGATTACAGGCTACGGAAGGAATATGAAAGGAATAGCCGTAGGTATCAAGAACACACATACAGTAACTACAGCGGTTATTCCTCTGGGGCAGGCAGCAGTAGTTATGGAGTTTCATTTCAAAATAACCACACCGATGATGAAAAGGTTCTGCTGAAGCAGTTTTACCGTGAGCTGTCGAAAAAGTTTCATCCAGACAGTAACCCGGGGAAAGATACGTCGGAGCACATGAAACTTCTTAACCAGCTGAAAAATGAATGGGGATTGTAGGTATTACGATTTAAAATTGAGTAACTACATTTATTATAGATGGAATATATCTACGGTTGATGGGTGAAATTGAGAAGGACAACAAAATACAGATTGTGCAGAAGAACTGCACGTGCTATACTTTGGAAGTGGGAAACCATAGAGACGGGCGGCTTACCCTCTTTGATCGGAGGGGCTAACCCTCCAGACGAAAGAAAGGAGTGCGAAGCACGGAACAATCCGTATGGCATCTTTTGACCCCAACATCATTTGATTCAGATTGGAATATTCATATGCGCCCTTGTGGGATTGTGTTATACAATTTTCAAGGGAAAACGAAAATAGCCGCCAACTACTGCGAATAGTTGACGGCCAGACTGTAAAAAGTTTGACTTAATATATTCGAGGGTAGCCGCTTCTATGGCTTCCCTTTTCTATGTTCAATATAGCATATCTGAACAGGCATTTCAAGAGAGAGTCGCGTTGTCTGGTGTGAAAAATTTTCGACCACAACTTGGCGAAGGTTGGTGCGGTGTTCTCCAGTTGTGGGGAATTTCCCCAAAGAGTTGGGGATTTTCGTTAAAGGTGTTTCCGCTTTGGCGGCAGGACGCAAGAGGAAACTCCCGAACTTGTTTGTTCGAAATCCGGGTTCCCTGCAGTCTGCCTTAAATATTCAGCTTCCCGAAATCAATCGAAAAATCCGGATAGATTCCTGATTGTACAGAATCCGTAAAGGAATAATCAGCAGTATCTTCTGTATCAAAATTATATACTGTGATTCGATTCTTGTCAGGATCAACAATCCAGTATTCCCGTACACCTGCAATTCTGTATTTAAACAGCTTCGTGAAGTAATCCATCCGCCTGCTGCCGGGTGAGACAACTTCTATGATCCAGTCAGGAGCACCCACACATCCTTTATCATTGAGTTTGTCACGGTCACAAATAACGCTTATATCCGGTTCGACATAGTTTTTATCGTTTGCATTCAGAAATACGGCAAATGGGGCGATATCGACTTCACAGGAGCCTCCTTTATGGTCGATATAATCAGCAATTAATCGGCTGAGCGATAATAAGATTTGCTGGTGCTTCCTGGTTGGTGGTGCCATGTAATAAATCTGGCCGTCAATCAGTTCTGCCCGGGTACCTTCCGGAAGATTGTAAATATCTTCAATGGTATAAAGTTTTTCCTGAGGTAATGCCATGGTAACACATCCTTTCTTGTAGAGTATTGGCAGAATGACAGGGGTTATGCATTGTCGCGTTCCATGCGTTGATCTATAGCTTTTTTAATATAACCGTTTACCGGTTCTCCTGCGGCATCCGCAGCGGCTTTGATTTCGTCATATTTCTCCTTTTGAACATCCAAAGGGATGCGCTTTAGTTTGGTTTTTGCATAGTTTATATTGTATGCGGTTTTATTTTCACTGTTACTCATAGGCTGAAAGCACCTTCTTTCTTTGCGATAATTGGGACGGCATAATAAAGCGTCTCCTTTTCCACCTTACACTGATATTATATCATAAATTAATAACCACGTACATAGTAAAAAATATACAAAATTATTTGATATACCACGTACATAATTTATGGACTATGTCAATAGGCAAAATACCACGTACGAGGTATAATAATACCATAAACAACAGAGATACAAAACAGCGAAGGTGGATGGGAGTACCGAAAGGGAAAGCAAGAGTACCACATAACATCGGGAAACAGGATAAGAGAGATGGAGATGCACTGAGTAGAACGCTAGATGCTTAAAGCCTGCCGGGGCTGTTGGGAATCCTCTGAGAATGGAAAAGGAGACAATAACCATGAAGAAATTCGATTTAAAGCAATCATGACAAGAGCATGGAAAATCTTCCGTAAAGCGTCAGATCTAGCGTTTGGTGAGTGCCTGCATCGTGCTTGGTTATCAGCCAAAGCAGAAGAGGTGAATGCGAAGCGTATTGAAACGGCGAAAGTGGCAGCAGGCGTTGTAGAAGAAACAAATACCTGGAGTGGATGGAAAGAATTAGGCTATGAAGTAATCCACGGGAGCAAGGCCCTGTTCGGTGCGGACCTATAGCTACCTCATTCTCGTTCTTCTGTGATATAATGGACATGGCATAAATCCTCCTTTGTAAAGTGGTTTCTGGAAAATTCCATTATATCAAAAGAGCGCTATTTATGCCCTTTTTATTGGCTGAAATATTGAATTTTCAAGGTACAGTACACCTTATCGGTGTGGGAAGTTTGAGTTACATATTGATAGTTTATTTGAGCAGGCTGCATTGGCTAAAGTAGATTTCAATAATCTGAGAGATTACCGTCTGAATGCTGCTGTCAGATTACATGATGCTATTGGAAGACTGGCGATGATATTCACTTTATGGTCAGAGATGAAAATGCCATTCTTGACAGAATAGTCTTTTCGATGCGTGATAATATGCTGTAATGATAGAATTGTGCATCTGATTGGAATTATGTTTTCGAACGAGGTGTACATGAAGGCTGTAGAAAATGGCTAAACCAAAATCAGAGGAATGGATGACAGACGATAAGCTGGTTATTTTGAGGGATGGGCCAGAGATGGACTGACAGATGAACAGATAGCAGCGAATGTCGGAATCAGTGTTCGGACACTCTACCGATGGAAACAACAATACTGTCAGATTTGTCATGCCTTAAAAAAGGGGAAAGATACAGCTGACAGGGAAATTGAAAACGCTTTGTTTAAGAGGGCGAAAGGTTACGATTACCAAATGGTAATAAAATGAATGAACCATGAGAATGAAATATCAGATTGCCAGCCGGGATAAATGTGTGCTATACTGACCTCACGGAAAGTCAGGAACACATAAAGGCGGCCTACCCTCCATACTTCGGAGGGGCTTAACCCTCCAGACGAAAGAAAGGAGGGGATGCCAATGATTACATACGAGGAATTTTTTCTTTTTTGTACATTCATTGTTGCCCTTATCAGTCTGCTATATCAGATTTTTAAGGACAGAAAATAGCCGCCCACTACTCCCAATAGTGAACGGCTGATGCTGTAAAGCACTAAGTTTTTTCATCTTCAAGGGTAGGCCGTGTGTCTCTGACTTTCCCTTTTTCATCTTCAATATAGCACATCTGGCATCAGGAAGCAAGAAGTTTTCCGCTTTGCATTTAAGGATCGAAATCCGGGTTCCCGGCAGTCTGCCTTAAATATCCAGCTTCCCGAATTCAATCGAAAAATCCGGATAGATTCCTGATTGAACAGAATCCGTAAAGGAATAATCAGCAGTATCTTCGGTATCAAAATTATACACTGTGATTCTATTCTTGTCAGGATCCACAATTCAGTATTCCCGGACACCTGCAGTTCTGTATTTAAACAGCTTCGTGAAGTAATCCATCCGCTTGCTGCCGGGCGAGACCACTTCAATGATCCAGTCAGGAGCACCCACACATCCTTTATCGTTGAGCTTGTCACGGTCACAAATAACACTTATATCTGGTTCGACATAGTTTTTTTATCGTCCTCATTAAGAAGTATGGCAAATGGGGCAACATACGTCTTGCAGGAGTTGTGTTTAGAGTCAATGTAATCTGCAATTTTTCGGGAAAGAGCAAATGTGATGTCCTGGTGCTTCCTGGTTGGCGGTGCCATGTAATAAATCTGGCCGTCAATCAGCTCAGCTCTGGTACTTTCCGGGAGATTGTAGATATCTTCGATGGTATAAAGTTTTTCCTGAGATAATGCCATAGTAACCCATCCTTTCCTGCAAAGTATTGGCAGAATCGTTTTGGTTATGCATTGTCACGTTGCATAGTCTGGCTATGGTTTTGCCGGATCCGGCATCCCTGCCGGAATCATGACCTCAAAGGTGGTGCCGGATGGTCCGGTTTTTGCCACCCGGATGGTTCCTTTATGCAGCTCGATGATTTTCTGAGCAATGGTCAGCCCAAGCCCGTTTCCGGCTACAGTGTGGGAGGTGTCTCCCTGATAAAATTTATCGAAGATATGGGCTTCGGTGTCTGAACGGATGCCGGGGCCGCAGTCTGTGATGGTCAGAAGAATGCAGCCGGATCTTTTGCGCAGCAGGAGGCTGATCACGGAATTTACCGGCGAAAATTTGATGGCGTTGTCCAGAAGATTGATCCAGACCTGCTCCAGCAGCTCGCTGTTGGCGTTGATTTCCAGTTCATCACACTCAAAGAAGAAATGCAGGCACTTTTTGGACCATTTGGGTTCCAGGAGGGCAATGATCTGCCGGATCTGTTCGGAGCAGTTGAAAACGGTCTGGCCGGTGAGGATGGTCTGCGTTTCGATTTTAGAAAGATTCAGTACATTGGTGGCAAGGTCGGTGAGACGTTCGGATTCGTTGACGATGATTTCCAGATATTCCCGGCGTTCCTCGGGAGTCAGATCCTCCCGCTGGAGCATCTTCGCGAAGCCCTTGATGGAGGAAATGGGGGTTTTGAACTCATGAGAAAAATTGTTGACAAAGTCCGAACGGAGCATTTCCAGGCTGCCCAGCTCCTCCGCCATATGATTGAAGCTTCTGGTGAGCTCCTGGACTTCTCTGGCGCCTTTCACGTTGATACGGACGTTGAAATTCCCGCTGGCCAGTTCATCTGCAAACCGGATGACCTCCTCTATGGGGGCCAGGATATGCCTGGTAAAAACCAGGGAGAGGGCCGTTCCCAGAATGATGCTGATGAGACAGAGCAGGATCAGGGGCCGCAGCAGGGAACCTTTGCTGATTCCCGACAGAATCCCCAGTTTTTGAAGAAATACCAGGATCCCGAAGCTGAGAGCCAGATCCAGCAGAAGGATCAGAAAGGTACTGATAACGAACCGAAGGGTGAGGCCGACAGGACTGGAAAACCGGTTGGAAGTATTCTCATTTTGGGAGGAATGGTTCATTTCAGCACCGCCTTATAGCCGATCCCGCGGATCGCAACGATTTCAAATTCCGGATAGTGGTCGAATCGCTTCCGCAGGCGGTTAATGTGCACATTGACAGTGGTATCGACTGTTTCCGACTCCATGCCCCAGATTTCATCCATGAGCTGGATCCGGGTGAATATTTTTCCGGGATAGGAAAGAAGTTTATAAAGAAGATAAAATTCCTTGGGCGGGAGTGTCTGGACTTCCGATTCCCGGGAGACGCTTAATGCGTCGTAATCCAGGGTGACAGCTCCGATCTGAAGACAGTGTTCGCTGGAAATTCCGGCCCGGCGAAGCAGGGCCTTGATGCGAAGCAGGAATTCTTCTTCTTCCACGGGCTTCGTCATATAATCGTCGGTGCCAGCCAGAAACCCCCGGCATTTGTCGGCCGGCAGCTGTTTGGCCGTGAGCATCAGAATGGGAATGTTGTTTCCGGCGTTCCGAAGGGTTTCCGTGAGTGTATAACCGTCCATGACCGGCATCATAATGTCTGCCACCATCAGGTCCACATGGTGGCTGTCCAGCATTTTCAGGGCCTCAAGGCCATTTCCCGCCAGCAGAACCTCATAGCCTGCATGGGAGAGTACCGCCCGCATAAAACGGGCGGTACTTTTATCGTCTTCCACAACCATGATCTGAAACATAAAAACCTCCGCAGTACTTATTCAAACCGCAGTGCATGGATGGGCTTCAGCTTTGCGGCTTTGTTCGCCGGATAAATTCCGAACAGCAGTCCCACGCCGATGGAGAAGCCGAGGGCCAGGGCGCCTACGGAAAGAGAAATCGCAAAGTGGTAATCCGGGAACAGGACATTCAGGATCGAAAGAACGATCTGACTGATTGCCATACCAATTATACCACCAATCAGGGAAATAAGCACGGATTCAATCATAAACTGTACGGTAATATCGCTGCGCTGGGCGCCGATGGCCTTTCGGATACCGATTTCCTTGGTTCGTTCGGTGACGGATACCAGCATAATGTTCATGATACCGATACCGCCAACCAGCAGAGAGATGGCTGCAATACCGCCCAGCATGATGGAGAGGGTATCCATTACCGTATTCATCATATCGATGATGTTGGACATGTTCATGATGGTGTAGCTGTCTTCCGAACCATATTTCTGAAGAAGGTAATCATCGATGGTATTCTGGGCTGTGAAAAGGGTGTCTTCACTTTCGGCGGTCAGATAAAAGCTGGTGATGGCTGTCTGCTTCAGCAGGCGCTGGGCATTGGTTAAAGGAATGTAAACGCTGCTGTTGTCGCTGTTCAGCATGGCATTGTCTTCCTCTTCCAGAATGCCGATGATTTTATAGTCGATGCCCAGAATGCGGATGGAGCTGTCCAGAACATCCGTATTGCCGAAGAGATCTTCTGCCACACCGGTTCCGATAATGCAGACGTTCAGGCGTTCTTCCAGATCCAGATCCGTAAAATTCCGTCCGTTTTCCAGGTCGAAGCCCTGGACATCCTGATAGGCGGGGGTGACGCCATGAATCGTTATATCGGTGGAATTTCTGGCGGCTTTGGCCACGCCGGAGCTGTTCAGGTGGGGAGAAACCACCCGGATTCCTCCGGTTCCCTCCAGGGACCGAAGCTCTGTGTAGGTCAGTTTTTTATGGTGGTCCATGATGGAAACAATGATCTGATCGCCGCCCAGATCATCCATGGATTCGGTAATGCTTCCCGTTCCTCCCTGGACAATGGAAATCAGCAGGGTGACAGAAAGCACGCCGATGATGATTCCCAGCATGGTCAGGAAAGAGCGCATTTTATTGGAGATAATTGCGGAAACCGCCATTTTAAAGGACTGTTTCAGCTTCATGCGCGGTACCCCCTTAACGTGTCTCTGGTATCAGAGATGATTTTTCCATCCATAATGCGGACCTGACGCTCCGCCTTTTGGGCAATGCCGTCATCATGGGTAATGAGAATAATGGTATTTCCCTGTTCGTGAAGCTCATGGATCAGTCCCATAATATCCTGGCTGGATTTGGAGTCCAGATTTCCGGTGGGTTCATCTGCCAGGATCAGGGACGGCCTGGTGGCCAGCGCCCGGGCCACAGCCACACGCTGCTGCTGGCCTCCGGAAAGCTGATTGGGACGGTGGTGTATTCGTTTGGAAAGCCCCACCCGGTCCAGAGCTTCTTCCACCCGCTCTCTCCGTTCCCTGGCCGGAACGCCCTGATAGATCAGGGGGAGCTCCACATTTTCATAAGCGGTGAGCTTGGGCAGAAGATTGAACTGCTGAAAAATAAAGCCGATTTTCCGGTTCCGCATGGTAGCCAGCTCCCGTTCGCTTAAGGTGGTCACGTCCTGGCCGTCGATGTAATACTTTCCTTCATCCGGCGTATCCAGACAGCCAATGATGTTCATCAGCGTGGATTTTCCGCTTCCGGAGGCGCCGACAATGGCCACAAATTCGTGCTCACAGACATTTAAGGTGACGCCGTCCAGAGCATGAACCTCTTCTCCGCCGAGGCAGTAAATTTTCTTGATATTTTCCAATTCAATCATACCGAACGTCTCCTAATTTCTCATGCTGTCCATCATGGCATCCCGTTTTGACATCATTTCAGAGAAGATGTCCATACTGGTTCTGGTGTTTACCACAACCTGATCACCGTCAGACAGACCCTCGGTGATTTCCGCGTATTCGCTGTTGACCAGCCCAAGGGTAACGGCGGTTCGGGTGATCGTATCATCCTTTAATACCTGAACATATTTCTGGCCGTCGATGGTTTCGATAGCCTCCACGGGTACCAGCAGGGCGTCATTTTTTGTTTCCAGTGTGATGGTGGCGGTGGCGCTCATGGCGTTTTTCAGATGGGTGTTTCCGGCCAGGGCGATGGTGACTGTGTAAGTGGTGACCCCGCCGGAATTGTTGCCTACGCCGGAAATTTTTTCTACGGTGCCTTCATAGATTTCTTCTTCAAAGGCGTCAAACACGACGGAAGCGCTCTGACCTACTGCTACACCGTCAATATCCAGCTCATCGATCTCGACCTTCAGATTCAGGGTCTGGGCATCGGCGATGGTGCAGAACTGCTGATCCTTTTCATAGGGCATGCCCTCCAGCACATCCAGAGAAACGATGTAGCCCTCACAGTCGGCAGTAACCACCGGATTTTTCTGATATTCTTTCAGCTCCTGAAGCTCCTCGATCAGCTCTTCGCGGTCAGTCAGCAGATCCAGGTAGGTCTGATTGTACGCGGCATCTCTGCGGGTAAACAGAGTGTCACCGGCCTTCACCAGGGACTCCTTTGTGATTTCCACTGAATCAATGATGCCGTAGGAAGCGGTTACCAGATACGGATGGTTGGAAAGCAGGACGCCTTCGCCCAGCTTTACACCGGATTTCCCGCGGACAATGGCAGTGGTGTCTACCTTGTAGGCGGTGTCATCCTTGATGGTGACGCAGACCATTCCGTCCTCAATTTTCTCGATGGTTCCGTCTGCCGATTTGGAATCAAAATCCACTGTTACGGTATCGCCCTCGTACAAAGTCGTTTCCGGACAGGGGAATTCCACCTTCAGCTTTCCGTCTGCGGAAATTTCAGCCAGTCCGCCGCGGGTATCCACAACCTTGGAGACGACATCGTCCACAGAGGCGTAAATTCGTTTGATGCGTCCGGTAACCGGAGCCTTGATGGTTGTGGTACCGGCGTCATCGGTGGAGGCAATGGTGGCATTCAGCTGTTCCAGCTCGGTTTCTTTGGCTTCAATGACGGCGTCCAGTGCTTCGGTATCATAAATGGCCAGCACATCACCGGGTTGCACCTGATCGCCTTTTTCAACATAGATGGTTTCCAGCTTTCCGTCATATTCCAGGGCCAGTGCCCTGGTGGAAGCGGCCTCTACAGAACCGCTGCCTTCCGTGGTGACAGAGATGGAGCCAAGAAAAGCGGCCTTCGTAGCGACAGCCGAGTCCCTGCGGACAGCGTCCGGATTTTTCCGGAAAAGTACGAAAATCACCAGTACAGCCAGCAGGGCGATCAGCAAAAGGACCGCTGCCGCAATGGGCCATTTTCTTTTTTTGCGTGTTACCTGGTTATTCATAAAAATCCTCCTCGAAATGCGCAGCAGCGCAGATTTTTTTTCAATGTCTATCATAAGACAAAACGGTAAACGGGAAATTAACAGCGGGAGGAAAAATCTAAAGTTTTTATAAAGTGAGCCAAGGGACAAATCGACGGAAGGCTCATTTGTCGGGTAACTCATAAAGTAAGAATTTTCGGACAATGAGGGAGATTTTGCAGATTATATTTTTATATACAATTTTCGCGTAAAAAACCCTGTTTGGATTTCTTCACAAAACATCCGTTTGGAAAGCAAACCTATGTAAACCACAAAAAAGTGGGTAAAAAATGTGGATAATGTGGATAACTTGGTGCATAAGTCCATTTTTCCAAGTAAAATTCAAGTTTTCTGTGTGGATAAAATGGAAGGTTGTCCACCTGGGGTGTGAATCGAATTATGGGGAATAGTGGGAAATTGTGCATTTTGCCCTGAACCCCTGCAAAATTCCTCAGATTCCGGCAAAAAGGTATGTTTGCCAATTTTGAAAAATGGAGGAAATTGTCAAAAAATATAGTGTGTTAAAAACTTGACAAAAGATGCGGACTGTGCTATAGTGAGAATCAATAAGAGGGAGTAGCCGACACTTGTCAGATAAGATTTCCCTGCTGCGGTGGGCATGGCGGACAGGCCTGCGGCCCTGGGGAGAGAATTGGCTTCTGAGTGATTCGAAAACGTCAGGACGATTGAAAAATCCGGATCGAATGAAATGTGCAAGACTTTTATTTCAGTATTTTACCATGGTATTCTACTGCGATAAAAGTCTTTTTTGTTCTTATCGGATGACAGAACCAAAAAGCGCTCCGCCGGAAAAACGGCCGGCGAAGCAGAAAAGAATCGCGGAAGCGTATCCGGGGAGGTACCGAACCGATACAAAACAGCAAAGAGAGCCGGAATGGAAAGGAGACGGCCAGGGGCTGGCAGCGAAGAAGCAGAAAAGAAAAAACATAAAACAGGATCAGAAAAGAAGGAGAAAAAAGAATGAATTTTATTACAGAGAATCTTGGAATTTTTATTGGGATTTTGGTTATCATTCTCTTACTGGTGATTATTGCCACGGGTTATGTAAAGGCTCCGCCGGACACGGCATTTATTATTTCCGGTCTCCGGAAAAAAATTATTATCGGAAAGTCCAGCATTAAAATTCCGTTTCTGGAGCGTCTGGACAAGCTGAGTCTGAAGCTGATTCCCATTGATGTGAAGACCTCCAGCGCAGTGCCCACCGCGGATTACATTAATATTCAGGTGGATGCGGCGGTTAATGTGAAGATCAGCAGTGAGCGTGATAAACTCTCTCTGGCGGCAGAAAACTTCCTGAACCAGAACACGCAGTACATTGCCCAGGTGGCCAGAGAAGTGCTGGAAGGCAATATGCGTGAGATCGTCGGACGTATGCGGCTGGAGGAAATGGTGGGAGACCGTCAGAAATTCGCAAATCTGGTAAAGGAAAACGCGGATCCGGATCTGGCGGCCATGGGACTTGACATTGTAAGCTTCAACGTGCAGAATTTCACGGACGGCAACGGTGTCATTGATGATCTGGGTATCGACAATATTTCTCAGATCAAGAAGAAAGCGGCCATTGCCAAGGCCGAAGCGGAAAAGGAAATCGCGGTGGCGAAGGCGGAAGCGGATAAGCAGGCCAACGATGCCAGGATCAACGCTCAGCGGGAAATTGCCATTAAAAACAATGAGCTGGATATCCAGAAATCCGATCTGCAGAAAACGGCGGATACCAAGCGTGCGGAGGCAGACGCAGCCTATGCGATCCAGAAGGAAGAGCAGAGAAAGACCATTGAGGTGACGGCTTCGGAGGCAGATATTGCGAAGGAAGAGAAAGTGATTCTTCTGAAGCAAAGAGAAGCTGAGGTAATGGAGAAATCCCTGGATGCCCAGATCCGCAAGAAAGCGGAGGCGGAGCGCTTCGAGCGTCAGCAGAAGGCAGAGGCGGAGCTCTATGAGCGCCAGAAGGACGCAGAGGCGAAGAAGATCGAGATTGAAAAGAATGCCGAGGCAAAGAAATTCGAAATGGAGCAGGAAGCCCAGGCCCAGAGGGCAAAAGCAGAAGCAGACCGCTACACGAGAGAACAGGAGGCGGAAGGTATCCGCAGAGTCGGCGAGGCAGAGGCGGAAGCCATCCGGGCAAAAGGTCTGGCGGAAGCCGAGGCCATGGAGAAAAAGGCGGAGGCGTACCAGAAATACAACAATGCGGCTATGGCGGAGATGCTGATCAAAGTATTGCCGGATATTGCCGGCAGGATCGCGGAGCCCCTGACACAGATTGACAAGATCACCATTATCGGCGGAGACGGCAGCGGAGTGGACAGCGTGGCAGGAAATGTTCCGGCGGTGATGGCGAAGCTGTTCGAGTCCATGAAGGAAACGGTGGGCATCGATCTTGGCGAGGTGATGAAGGCCGGAACCTATGATGCCAAGGTGAACCGGAATATCAATGTCACCGGACTGAATGGCGGGATGGCAGAAGAACTCCAAAAAGCGGTCGGTGAGGCTGCGTCGGCAGCCGAGCGGGCATAGAAAAGAGAATGCAAAGAGAAAGCGCGCTGCAGAAAAGAGGCGAAGCGGCGAAGGCCCCGGAGAAATCCGGGGCCTTTTACAGCCAGCGTTTCGGGGCAGGTATGGATCGCAGGAGCTGCCCCGCAGAGGAGTCTTCCCCGGTCTGGCGGATAGGCCACACCGACGAAATGCGAAGTATTTTGGAGGTTGGCTCTGAATAGCTTCTGTTTTTTTGGTTATGTTGAAAGATAAAAAAGTAAAAAAAACACTTGCATTTTTTGAAAAGTATGTTATATTAGCTATAGAACAAATAGAAAATGACTGTTCCCGGTATTGTCATACCGGTTTGGAGAGAACAGGAGGGAATGAAGTATGAATATTAACAAATTTACCCAAAAGTCGATTCAGGCTGTGAACGACCTGGAAAAGGTTGCTTACGAATACGGAAACCAGGAAGTGGAGCAGGAGCATCTGCTGTACAGCCTTCTGAACCAGGAGGACAGCCTGATCTTAAAACTGATAGAAAAGATGGAGATTAACAGGGAGCATTTCGCCGGGAGCCTGCAGAAGGCTCTGGAGAAGCGCCCCAAGGTTTCCGGAGGCCAGGTTTACATCGGCCAGTACCTGAACCGTGTGCTTGTCAGCGCCGAGGATGAGGCCAAGGCCATGGGAGACGAATACGTTTCCGTCGAGCACCTGTTTCTGGCGCTGCTGCGCTATCCGAATAATGCCATGAAGGAGCTGTTTAAGGAATATGGCATTACCAGAGAGCGCTTCCTGCAGGCGCTGTCTACGGTCAGAGGGAATCAGCGGGTTACCACAGATAACCCGGAGGCGACCTACGACACCCTGGCGAAATACGGCCAGGATCTGGTGGAAAGGGCCCGAAACCAGAAGCTGGATCCGGTCATCGGCCGGGACAGCGAGATCCGGAATGTGATCCGGATTCTTTCCAGAAAGACGAAGAACAATCCGGTGCTGATCGGTGAGCCCGGCGTGGGGAAGACGGCCGTCGTAGAGGGGCTGGCCCAGCGGATTGTCCGCGGCGATGTGCCCGATGCCCTGAAGAATAAGAAAATCTTTTCTTTGGATATGGGCGCGCTGGTGGCAGGAGCCAAGTACCGGGGTGAGTTCGAGGAGCGGCTGAAGGCCGTCCTGGAAGAAGTGAAAAAGAGCGACGGCGAGATCATCCTGTTTATTGATGAGCTGCATCTGATTGTGGGCGCCGGGAAGACCGACGGCGCCATGGACGCAGGAAATATGTTAAAGCCCATGCTGGCCAGAGGCGAGCTGCATTGCATCGGTGCCACGACCCTGGACGAATACCGCCAGTATATTGAGAAGGACGCGGCTCTGGAGCGCCGGTTCCAGCCGGTTCAGGTGGATGAGCCTACCGTTGAGGACACGATTTCCATTCTTCGTGGCCTGAAGGAGCGCTATGAAGTCTTCCACGGCGTGAAGATTACAGACGGCGCGCTGGTAGCGGCAGCGACATTGTCCCATCGCTATATTTCCGACCGTTTCCTGCCGGATAAGGCCATTGACCTGGTGGATGAAGCCTGCGCTCTGATCAAGACGGAGCTGGATTCCATGCCCACCGAGCTGGATGAGCTGCGCCGCCGGGTGATGCAGATGGAGATTGAAGAGGCTGCTCTGAAGAAGGAGACGGATAACCAGAGCAGGGAACGTCTGGCGAATCTTCAGAAGGATCTGGCGGAGCTTCGGGATGAGTTTAACGCAAAAAAGGCCCAGTGGGACAATGAAAAGCACTCTGTGGAGAATCTCTCGAAGCTGCGTGAGCAGATCGAGAGCCTGAATAAAGAGATTGAAAAGGCAAAGCAGGAATACGACCTGAACCGTGCCGCCGAGCTGCAGTACGGGGAGCTGCCCAAGCTCCAGGATCAGCTGCGGATTGAGGAAGAAAAAGTAAAGAATCAGGATCTATCTCTGGTACGGGAAAGCGTGACAGACGAGGAAATTGCCCGGATTGTTTCCAAGTGGACCGGCATTCCGGTGGCGAAGCTGACCCAGGGTGAGCGGAGCAAGATTCTGAATCTGGATCAGGAGCTTCACAAACGGGTCATCGGCCAGGAGGATGGTGTCAGCAAGGTGACCGATGCCATTATCCGTTCCAAGGCGGGGATCAAGGATCCCACCAAGCCCATTGGCTCCTTCCTGTTCCTTGGGCCTACCGGCGTCGGCAAGACCGAACTGGCCAAAGCCCTGGCAGCCAGCCTTTTTGATGACGAGCAGAACATGGTGCGGATCGATATGAGTGAGTACATGGAGAAGCACTCCGTATCCCGTCTGATCGGAGCACCTCCGGGATATGTGGGATATGAAGAGGGCGGTCAGCTCACGGAAGCCGTCCGTCGGAAGCCTTATTCCGTAGTCCTCTTTGATGAGGTGGAAAAGGCCCATCCCGATGTCTTCAATGTCCTGCTTCAGGTTCTGGATGACGGGCGGATCACCGATTCCCAGGGCCGTACCGTGGACTTTAAGAATACGATCCTGATCATGACCTCCAACATCGGATCCTCCTATCTGCTGGATGGGATCCAGGAGGACGGGGAGATCAGCCAGGAGAGCCAGGAGCTGGTGATGCGGGATCTGCGTGCGAGCTTCCGTCCGGAGTTCCTGAACCGTCTGGATGAGATCATCATGTTCAAGCCTCTGACCAAGGATAATATCGGAAACATTGTGGATCTGATGATGGCGGATCTGAACCGCAGACTGAAGGATCAGGAGATTACTCTGGAGTTGACACCTGCCGCAAAAGATCTTATTATAGAAGGCGGATATGACCCGGTATACGGGGCCAGACCCTTAAAACGTTTCCTGCAGAAAAATGTGGAGACTCTGGCGGCCAGAGAGATTCTGTCCGGTGAGGTCCTGGAGGGCGATGTGATTCTCCTGAGCGTTTATGACGGGAAGCTTGTGGCAGAGAGGATACCGAAGAAATGATACCCAAAGACCCGTTTATTCTCCTGAGCTATGTGAATACCCAGCTGCGGGATCACTATTCCAGTCTGGAAAAGATGTGCATCGGGCTGGGGATAGACCAGCACGAGCTGGTGGAAAAGCTGGCGATGGTAGATTATACGTACGAAGAAAAAACGAATCAGTTTGTGTGACTGGTTCGTTTTTTCTTTGCTGAAAAAGCCATTTTTTGACTTTTCGAGAGCCTTTTTTTAACTTTACGGCGGCGAAGTTTCTGAATAGAATAAAATCATCAAAAAAAGGAGGGTTTTCGAAATGAAAAAAAGAATTTTAGCGGGAACAGTAGCAACACTTATGCTGACAATGGCAGCCTCTTCTCTGGCTTTTGCTGCCGAGGGAGAAGAAAAAGTTACATTAAGCTTTTGCTGGTGGGGAAACCAGACCAGAAACGATGTGACGAAAAAAGCAGTGGATTTGTACATGGAACAAAATCCGAATGTAGAGATTAAAGTAGAATTTACGGACTGGACGGGATACTGGGACAAGCTGTCCACTATGGCTGCAGGCGGAAATCTTCCGGATATCATGCAGCAGGACGCTTCGTACATGAACAGTTATCAGAGCAGCGGAATGCTGGCAAGCCTGTCTGAATTCATTGACAGCGGTGTGATCGATACCAGCAAAATCAATGCATCTGTCATTGAAAGCAGCACCATTGACGGAAACTGCTATGGAATCAGCAGCGGTGTTACAGCACTGATGATGGATTATGACAAGGAAATCGTGGAGCAGGCAGGAGTGGAAATTCCGGAGCAGATGACCTTTGATGAATTTTATGATATTTCTGCGGAAATCTATGAAAAGACCGGTGCAATGACGTATTTTGACGGCGGAATGAATACCCTTCGGTATCTGGCCAGATCGAATGGAAACGTTTTATATGATGAAATCAATGCAGGAGACAGCACCACGGTAAAAGAGCATTTTGAACTGGTTGATAAATTCGCAAAAGCAGAATTCTCCATTACACCGGAGCTGCTGGCAGAGAAGAATCCGTATGTGGTTGAGACAAAGCCGATTCTGGATGGAACAACCTGGAATGACTTTTCCTATTGTAATCAGTTTATCAGTATCAGCAATGCTGCCGGCCGGGAACTGGAAATAACGATGTATCCCTCCAAGGAAGAGATGAAAGCACAGCCGATGTATCTGCAGCCTGCGGCATTCTTAAGTGTTGCGGAAACTTCAGAGCATAAAGAAGAAGCAGCGAAATTCATTAACTGGTTTGTCAACAGTGTGGAATGTAACGAAATTCTGATGGCAGAACGGGGAATTCCGGTAAATTCTGATGTTTCAGAAGCGATTAAGCCCAATGCAGATGAAACCTTCCAGAAAGTATTTGATTATGTGGCAGTTGTCTCAGAAGTGGCAGAATCCATTGATCCTCTGGAGCCGGCAGGCAGAGCGGAAGTGGATGCACTGTTAAATACCACCGTTGAAAATCTGCGGTATGGTGATATTACCGTAGAGGAAGCAACAGAATCCTTTATGACGGATGCCAGAAGAATCCTGGAAGAAGCCGCCAAATAAAGGGGGAAGGCGTTCTTGAAAAAACAGAATTTAATACGGACATTAAATAAAGAGAAGGTTGCAGGATATGTATTTATCCTGCCCTTCATCATAGGGTTTCTGGCATTTCTGGCGCTTCCGATGATTCTGTCCTTTGCCTTTTCTTTTACAAGATATAATATTCTGGAATCTCCGGAATTTATTGGTTTTGAAAATTATATTACCATGTTTACAAAAGACTCGAAATTCTGGAAGATTTTCGGAGTAACCATGTATTACGTGGTTTTTTCGGTTCCTCTCCGGCTGATGATGGCTCTTGCGGTGGCAATGCTTCTGGTAAGACCTACAAAGCTGTCAGGAGTCTACCGGGCCCTGTATTACCTTCCGTCGATTATGGGATCCAGTGTAGCGGTTGCGATTTTGTGGAAAAGAATGTTTGCTTCGGACGGTGTGATCAACAGGCTTCTGCAGGCGATTGGAGTGGAATGCAGTGTTTCCTGGCTCGGGCGTTCGGATACGGCCATCTGGGTGCTGATTCTTCTGGCAGTCTGGCAGTTTGGTTCTTCGATGCTGATTTTTTTGTCAGGCTTAAAGCAGATTCCGGTCAATCTTTACGAAGCGGCACTTATGGATGGCGCCAACGGCCTTCAGAAGTTTTTTAAGATTACGCTTCCCATGCTGACCCCCTCCATTTTCTTTAACCTGATCAATCAGCTGATTACCGGGTTTATGACATTTACGCAGAGCTATATTATTACCCAGGGCGGACCGCGGGACAGTACCAGATTTTATGCGGTTTATATGTATCAGAATTCGTTTACGTACAGCAAACTGGGATATGGATGTGCGATGGCCTGGTTTATGATTCTGGTAATCGGGCTGCTGACACTGGTTCTGTTCAAGACCCAGAATAAATGGGTATATTATGAATCTGAGGGCTGATGGTATGAGAAAAAGACAGAAAAGAAAACAGGCTTTCCATACCCTGGGATATCACGGAATTGCCATGTTGGGGGCCTGCATTATGATTTATCCCCTGGTCTGGATGATTCTGAGCTCCTTTAAGGAGAGCGGAGAAATTATCAAAGATGCGGCAAATCTGATTCCGACCAGTTTCTCTTTTGAAAATTATCGGAACGGATGGCAGGGATTTGCCGGATATGACTTTGGGATCTTTTTTAAAAATTCCTTTATTATTGCGGGAATTTCCACGGTTGGCGCCGTAATTTCGTCATCCGTTGTGGGATACGGCTTTGCAAGGTGCAATTTTTCCTTGAAAGGATTCTGGTTTGCGTGTATGCTTGTTTCTATGATGCTTCCGTTCCAGATGATTATGATTCCCCAGTATATTATTTTCAATAAGCTGGGCTGGGTTGGCAGCTATCTCCCGATTATTGTTCCGCAGTTTTTCGGGCAGGGCTTTTTTATTTTTCTGAATGTTCAGTTTATTAAGGGAATTCCGCGGGATCTTGATGAAGCGGCGAAAATGGACGGGTGCAGTATTTACGGGATTTACTTAAGGATTATTCTTCCGCTGATCAAGCCGGCCCTGGTGACAAGCGCGATCTTTTCTTTTATGTGGCGATGGGATGATTTCCTCTCTCCGTTGATTTATCTGAATGATCCGACTACGTATCCGGTGAGCTACGCGCTGAAAATGTTTTCAGATCCGACGGTTGGTTCGGACTGGGGAGCCATGTTTGCCATGGCCACATTGTCTTTAATTCCCATTTTCCTGATCTTTCTGACAATGCAGAAGTATCTGGTGGAAGGAATTGCATCCACCGGCATAAAAGGATAGGGGAGTAAAACTGAAAAGGGAGGAGAAGCGATTTATGAAGCAGGTATTTTATTCATCTGATTACGGAATAGAAAAGGACGGAAAGACAGATGTCACCCGGAAGCTTCAGCAGTTGATTGATGATGCAGGAAGCCGGAAAGGGAAGGCGGTTATCACAAAGGGCGTTTACTTAACGGGAAGCCTTTTCCTGAGAAGCGATATGGAATTCTGCCTGGAAGAAGGAGCCGTGCTGCTGGGATCTCAGGAAGAGGAGGCCTATCCTCTTATGCAGACCAGGGCGGCGGGGATTGAGATGGAATGGATGGGCGGCCTTCTGAATGCCATTGACTGTGAGAACATTACGATTTCGGGAGAGGGAACCCTGGATGGCCAGGGAGAAATCTGGTGGGAAAAGTTCTGGGGGAAGGACCGCAGGGGCGGAATGTGCAGAGAATATGAGAAAAAAGGAATCCGGTGGGCGGTGGATTATGACTGCATTCGCCCGAGACTGGTTCAGATCCGGAACTGCAGAAATGTGGTCTGTCGGGATTTTCATCTGACCCGTTCCGGATTCTGGAATCTGCATGTATGTTATTGCCAGAATGTATGGATTTCCGGAGTGCGGATCACCAACGCCCAGGGACCCAGTACAGACGGAATTGATATCGATTCCTGCCGGGATGTGCTGGTGGAGAAATGTGATATTTCCTGCAATGATGACAATATTGTGATCAAAGCCGGGATGAATGCGGATGGAATGAGAGTAAACCGGATCTGTGAGAGAGTAGAAGTCAGAGACTGTATGCTGCGGGAAGGCATGGGACTGGCCTTCGGAAGCGATATGGCAGGAGGCATTGATCAGGTCCATCTCCATGACATTCAGTTCCGGGGGACAGATAATGGCGTTTATGTAAAATCGGCAAAGATCCGGGGCGGTTTTCTGGATCATATTCAGATTGAAAATCTGGATATGGTGAACGTTGGCTATACGATCAATCTGAATATCAACTGGTTCCCGGATTTCAGCTATCCGGAAATTCCGGCGGATTTTCAGGGAGAGATACCACAGCGCTGGAAACTGCTGACGGAACGGGTGCCGGAAGGAAAGGGCATGCCCCAGATCAGAGGAATGAAAATCCGGCATCTGAATTCTGTTTATGAAGAAGGGTATACCGGAAAATCGGTGGGCTTTTTCATTCAGGCTTATGAGGAAAATCCGATTCAGAATATCCGGCTGGAAGATGTGAGGATGACGGTTAAAGAATTCGGGACCATTGGTCAGGTGAAAAATCTGAAAATGACAGATGTGGAAGTGAATGTAAGAAGCTGAAGGAAAAAGGATGTCTGCAATGAAAAAGGGTAAGGCCTGGTTTGATAATTTGTCTCTTTACAAAAAAATACTGCTGATCATCTCTGTAAGCCTGCTGTGTATCTGCTTTGTGTTTTTTGCAAATATCAGATATCTGGCAGGCTATTATGAGGAAGAGCTTTATGAGATTCACGCCCAGTCTCTGAAACACATTTCTACAACGATTGCCGCCGAGATGCAGGCGGTCGAGGCAATATCCAATAATCTGATTGGTGATTCCGTGATCGAAAACAATCTGTTTGAACTGAAGACCACGGAAGAGGAGAGTGTGGCCAAGCTGAAACGGAATATCTATCAGGCGCTTTATGCATATACCTTTTATAATGATTATGTAAAATCGATTCATATTCTCCTGCAGGACGGAAGCAATATCTGCATGGGAAATACGGATGATATCCAAGTATTTCAGATGGCAGAGCTGGAAACGGAGGCAGAAAGAAACAGAGGAAAGCTGGAGTGGGCGGCCTCGGTGGATGCGGGGAGCAGTGTAGTGTGTTACCGGCAGTTCTGTCAGAGAAAGTATCTCACCTTCGAGAAGCTTGCGGATGTCTATATCGTTGTGGATATGGGGAGCCTGATCCGGGACGCCCTGGAAAATTCCGGATATCGGGCGGAGGATTCGAATTTTATTCTGCTCGAGGAAGGAAAGAGAATTTATCCGTCGGAGGCCTGTTTTGATGAACAGTATCCGGAAATTTTTCAGTCGATGAAATCCGAAGAAAAAGCCTACTGCATTGCCCGGGTCGGAGAGAAGGAGAAGTTTGTTATTGAGGGAGAAATCCCGGATACCGACTGGCAGTATCTCTTTTTCAGGGATTACGAAAAGATTTTCCGGAATATGCAGACGGCCGGTGCGCGGATTTTGTGTTTTACGGTTTTTGCAGCGGCTTTGATGCTGCTTGCTCTGCTGGTGGTCTTTCGGAGAATTCTGAAGCATCTGGATTATCTGGTGGAAAAGATTCAGAGATTTGGAGAGAAGGGCGTTATTTCAGAGAATTTTTCCGGGTATGATTATGAAAAACGGCAGGACGAAATTGGGCAGCTGCACAGGAGCTTTGACCAGATGACCCGGAATGTGAAGACGCTGCGGGATCAGAATTATGAAAAGCAGCTGTTGCTGCAGGAGGCCCAGATCCGAATGCTGCAGCAGCAGATTAATCCGCATTTCCTGTATAATACGCTGGATACCATCAACTGGATGGCACAGAAATACGGTGTGGATGAGATATCTGTGATGGCAAAATCTCTGGGAAATCTGTTTCGGGCGTCAATTAACGGAAAAAGCGATTTGATAACGTTGACAGAAGAGCTGGAGGTGCTGAATAATTATGTTCAGATACAGAAAATCCGATTCCGTGACCGGTTGAAATTTGAGATGGATTTACCGGAGACGGATTCGCAGATTCTGGTGCCCAAGCTGTGTATTCAGCCGCTGGTTGAGAATGCTCTGAAGCATTCCATGGAATACCATGACGGACTGTGCTGCATCAGCGTGAAGATTCGGATGGAAGGCCGGATCTGTACCATTAAGGTATCGAATACGGGTTCCAGGTTTGCGGAAGATCTCCTGTACCGGATCGAACATGGGCAGGTTGTTTCCCAGGGTTCCGGCGTAGGACTGACCAATATCAATGCCAGGCTGAAGCTTCTCTATGGAGAAGCGTATGGGCTGCGCTTTTATAATGATGATGAGTGGGCGGTAGTGGTGCTGAATATCCCGCAAAAAAGGAGTGAGGACAATGCTGAGACTGATGATTGTAGACGATGAACAGATTATCCGGGAGGCGCTGTCAGAAATGGTGGATTACGAGTCATTGGGATATTCTCTGATCGCAGCGGCAAAAAACGGCATGGAAGCCTACGACATCATTTGTGATGAGTATCCGGATGTGGTGATTACCGATATCCGGATGCCGGTGCTGGATGGGCTGGCACTGATCGAAAGAGCCATGAAAGTGGATGCGAATATTACATTTATTCTGCTGTCCGGCTACAGTGAGTTCGAATATGCAAAGCAGGCCATGCGTTTTGGAGTACGCTACTATCTTTTAAAGCCCACAGACAAAAAAGAACTGATCGACGTGCTGGTCAGTATTTCCGCAGAACGGCAGCAGGCAGAAGAGAAGAAATTGGAGGAGCAGAACCGGATTCTGCGTAAAATTCAATCGCCGCTGGAGGAATGCTTTGTGAAAGAGGCTCTGGATTTTACGGAGGATTTTGCGGATGTTTATAGAAAATATCAGTCCATGCTGTCCATTCCGGAAAAGGGCCTGGCTGCCTGTATCTGTTCCTTTGTGGAAGAAGCACACCTGAACCGGTTTGTATCGGATGTATACCAGTTCTGCGGCCGGAGAGGATTTCCTGTGGCCTTTCCGGTGATGTATGTGAGAAAAAATGCTGTCGTGATTCTGGAGATTCCCAGCCTGGATGCCTGTGAACGGGTCAGAGAGTTTCTGGAGAATTTTTGCTATCCTGGTCAGACCGTAAGCTATCAGACCAGCTTTCTGCATCTGGACGGGCCTGAGCTGTTCCGGAAAATCTTTGCGAAGCTTTCGCGGTTTGATCAGATTATCCTTCTGGATTTGGAGGGAGAGAGGCGGATTGTCAGCAACAATGTGGCTTCCACGTCCAGAATTGACAGACTCGGTACGGATATTCTGGAAGCAGAGGAGGAGCAGATTCCGGATATTCTGGGTTCCGTGTTTGAGACGCAGATGCCCGTAGAGACGGCAAGACAGATTGCACTGGGATTGTTTCTTCGGCTGAATCCGGTTCAGACGGAGCAGCCGCTGGAAATCGCCTGTGATTTCTTTCGGAAACTGTACAACTGTACCGATCCTGTTTCTGTGAAGGAGCTGCTTCAGGGAACCCTGCGAAGAGAAAAGGCATGCGATTCCGTGAAAAGGTTCAATTCGAATATTGCCCAGGTGAAAGCTTATGTGGAGAGACATTACCGGGATGAGTATCTGTCATTGAAATGGATTGCAGAAAATTATCTCTTTGTCAGCGTGGGGTATCTGAGCAAACAGTTTGTAAAGGAAGAGGGGATTCGATTCTCGGAATATCTGAATAAAGTCCGAATGGAAGAAGCGAAACGTCTGATGCTTTATTATCGAAACGAAAATATTCTTGACATTGCCTGCCAGGTAGGCTTCGGCAATAATCCACAGTATTTCCGGCAGGCATTCAAACGCTATACCGGGGATACGCCAAGCGCATATCTGAAAAAGATCCAGAAAGAAATCATCAGGTGAGTCCCTGGCCTGGCGGCGCAGGGACTCACCTGAAGTATTTTCAGCGTTCCATTTCAAGCTGCATTCCGGTAGCTTTGTGTTCCTTCCGGATGGTGTCCAGTTCCCGTCTGTCGGAGGCGGGGAGGTCACCCGGGATCGTATTTTTCACTGCGCTGGCGGCATTGCCGTATTCCAGAGCCCGCCGGAGGTCCTCCGGATCGGACAGCAGACCGTACAGAACGCCGGAAATGTAGGCATCTCCGCTGCCAATGCGGTCAACAACTTCAATGTTGCGGTATGGCTCTTCCGTAAAATAACGGTTGTCTTTTGCGCTGTAGATCATGGACTGGAAGGTGTGTACCTTTGGGCTGTGAACAGTCCTTTTCGTGGAAGCTACGATGGAAATGGGATATTCCTCTGTAAAGCTCTTCATGATCTCCTCCTGGGTCCCTTCCTTGTGGAAGGTCAGCCGGGCGGTATCTTCGGAACAGAAGAAGATGTCCACATAGGGAAGAAGCTGCTCGATACACACTCTGGCTTCTTCGCCGGTCCAGAGATTCCCGCGGAAATTCACATCAAAGGAAATCAGCGCGCCCTGCTCCTTAAATTTCCGGATCATCGTGATGGCAGTTTCTCTGGGACCTTTTCCCAGGGCCAGAGTAATGCCGCTGGTATGGAAGCAGCGGGTGCTGGCGTACAGAGAATCCTCGTAATCCATGGGGGAAATCCGCTGGAAGGAGGTGTGCATCCGGTCGTAGACGATCCGGGGCTTTCTGGGATGGGCGCCGTTCTCATAGTAGTAGACACCCAGACGGGCATCTTTTTCCTCATCATAGACAAGGTAGTCGTCAGATACGCCGTTGAAGCGGATCCGGTTTTTAATGTAAGTGCCCATATCATTGGCCGGCAGCTTGGAAAGAATGCCGGTGTGCAGCCCCAGCAGGGAAGCGCCGGAGACCACATTAAATTCTGCGCCGCCAACCTGTTTGGTGAAGGTATCCCCCCGGGTCAGACGCTCATTGTCCGGAGGAGAAAGGCGCAGGAGCAGTTCGCCCAGCGCCAGGAGATCGAAGGTCTTTTCCATAATTTAGCCTCTGATTTCTTTTACCAGATTGACAGCTTCCGCAGTGAGTTCCTTAATTTTATCGAATTCGCCGGCTTTGATCAGGTCGCCCTTTACCATCCAGCTTCCGCCGCAGGCAATGATTCTCTTGAAGCCTAAGTAATCCTTCAGGTTCTTGGCGTTGACGCCGCCGGTGGGCATAAAGGACAGGCTGGTGTAGGGAGCAGCCAGAGCTTTGATGGCTGCAACACCGCCGGAGGTCTCAGCCGGGAAGAATTTCACAACAGCCAGGCCGGCTTTTACAGCCATAGCCAGTTCCGTAGCGGTTACGCAGCCCGGGAATACCGGGATCTCGCGGTTCAGGCAGTAGTTTACGATTTCCGGATCAAAGCCCGGGGATACGATGAATTTCGCGCCTGCATTGACTGCGCGGTTTACCTGGTCGATGGTCAGGACGGTACCTGCGCCTACCAGCATGTCCGGATAAGCTTCGGTCATGATACGGATGGATTCTTCAGCGGCAGCGGTACGGAAGGTAACCTCTGCGCAGGGAAGACCGCCTTCACACAGGGCTTTCGCCAGCGGTTTCGCATCTTTTGCGTCCTCCAGGACAACAACGGGAACGACACCCATAGCTTTGATTGATTCTGTCATGTTCATAATTTTTTCTTCCTTTCTTTTTAAATTAAAATGATTTACCCGACAAATGAGCCTGCCAGCGATTTCTCCGAGCTTCGCACTCTCAAATTCCTCTGGCTCTTTCAATAGTCATGGGGCTTATGGTTTCATAGGGATGAATAAAGTTTCATAATATGAAATCTGGTTTCATTATGCAATACTCTTAATTTGAATTATACTCTATGCAGATAAAATGTCAAGCAGAAATCCGGGGCTTGCCAGTAAATTTTTATCGTGCTACAATGTAGCATAATATGATGATGATGCCAGGGTCAAAAGTCATATACCACGGTGCGCTTGCGCATAAGTGGTTTTATGACTGATTGACCCGCCCCGATATGAGGATAAAAGTGGGACGAATGTCCCACGATATCCGAATATTGGGCAGGATTGTGGGAGTGCGAAGCACGGAATGAAATGCAGGAGGAAGGAGCAAGCGGACGGCAAAGATCTGCTTACGACGGGAAAATCTATGGAAGAAGAAAAGAATCCAATTCAGGTAGCGGACAGACTGTTTCAGACCATGGAGGTTCTGGCTGCCAGGGGAGCCACCGGTCTGGTGGAGCTCAGCAGGATATTGAATCTGCATAAAAGCACCGTGCACCGTCTGCTGAATTCCCTGATTTATATGGGATACGCGGTTCAGGAAGAGGATACCGGAAAATATCGCCTGACCTATAAAATTATGGAACTGTCCAGTAAGATGATGGAGAATATTGATGTACTGGATCTGGTACATCCCATCATGCAGCGGCTGATGGAACAGGCCGGAGAGACCGTTCATTTCGTTCAGCTGGACGGCACGGATGTGGTCTATATTGATAAAGTGGAGTCCCGCATGAACTCCATCCGTCTGGTTTCCAGGATCGGGAGCCGGGTGCCGGTTTTCTGCTCCGGTGTGGGAAAGGCCATCGCGGCAGAGATGGAGGAGGAACAGATCCGGAGGCTCTGGGATGCCAGTGAGATCAGAAAGTGGACAGAGCATACCATCACGGAATATCCGGCTTTTCTGGAAGAGTGCCGGAGAATCCACAGTCAGGGATATGCCCTGGATAATGAGGAAAATGAGCTGGGGGTACGCTGCATTGCGGCTGCCATACCGGGAAAGGTGGGCAGCGCGCGGTTTGCCTACAGTATTTCCGGGCCGGTTGGCCGGATGACAGATGAACGCATCGAGGAGCTGAAGGAATATATTCTGGAAGCAAAGGCGGCCCTCTGCAGAGAGCTTTTTTAGCGGAAACGGAATGATTGGAACAGGGAGCGGAAGCGCTCCCTGTTTGCGTTCGGGCAATTTGCACAATCTGGATTTTGGAAATTAAGTAAAAAGGCGAATTGACAAGAGGGACAGAAAAGGTTATAGTTAGTATAACGTTTTAGTAAAACGATGCATGATTGCAGAATAGAAAACAGATGCGGAAAAAGTAATGAAGATGGAGGGAAAAAACATGACATCCAGAGAACGTTTATTGTGTGTATTAAATGGCGGTATTCCGGATCAGGTTCCGGTAAGCCCCTTTATCCAGGAGGAGTACCTTTCTTATTATTACAATAAGAAGAATACAGACCGTCTGTATGATGCAGTGGCCTTGCGCAAAGAGTTGGATTTCGACCTGGTGACCAGACAGTATGTGAATGAAATCCCCTATTTCCTTCAGCGAAGCTTTCCGAACTGGGAAGTTGAGCGGAAGGTAGAGGTTATCAAGGGAAATTATATCCGGACCATGACCGTGAAGACGCCGGAGCGGACGCTGAAACAGGTAGAAGGTGCTCCGTACAATGAAAAAATTCTGAGTGGTATCCATTTCTCTACCATGGAATATCTGATTAAGGATTCCGATGACTTTGAAGTGTTTAAGAAATACTGTCCCAGGAGAGAAAAGCAGGATATCGATCATATTCTGGAGAGCGGACGCGCGGCCAGAAAGGAAATCGGTGATCTGGGAGTTTCCTGCCCCTGGGCCATGGGCGGTGTTTACAATCTGGCATCCACATATATGAATGTCCAGGAAATGCTGGTGGAAGCCCTGACAGATGAAGATTATTATGCGGATTACATGAGCTTCTTTGCGGATCTGGTGGCCACAGATCACGAGATTTTCGTGGAGAGTGAATTCGACTGCGTCGGTATGCAGGGAAATATCGCAAACGGCGGTATGGTGGGTTCCGATTATTTTGAAGAGCACATTCTGCCCTATGAGAGAAAGGCCATTGATGTCCTGCGTGCAGGAAACAAGCCGATTATTTATCACAACTGCGGAAAAGCAGTCAGCCTGTACCCGGCGTATAAGAAGCTGGGCATTACCGTATGGGAAACGATTTCCGAAGCGCCTCAGGGAGACAATAAGCTGGAAGAAGCCAAGAAATTCTTCGGGGATGAGCTGATTCTTTTCGGAAATTTTGACCAGGTACATTTCCTGAAGGAGGCCACACCGGAAGAGATTGAGAAGGCGGCTTACGAGCGGATGCTCATCGGAAAAGAGGGCGGACATTATATCTTTGCCTGCTCTGATTATCTGGAGATCGGGACGCCGCTGGAGAATGTGAAGGCCATGCTGCGGGGCGCGCGGGCGGCTTCAAAATATTAAAAAAGATTGTGCCGGGAGAAGGAAAAGCTTCTGTCAGCTGCCACGGACAAAAGCAGGCCGGGAATCTGGAAACAGATTCCCGGCCTGCTTTACGGTGGTGCGCCTAGCGGCGCACGTTTCTAACGGGTTAAAGTCCCGAATCCGCCCGGTAGTGGGAAGGATATAGCCGAAGGCAAGGGTGTCGGGGGCGACCTCGAATCTGAAGGAAGCTGGATGTGAGGAACATACTAACTCACGGGCAAATCTCTGGTCTGACGAACAGAAATCTCATATGAGGTTATGCATGAGGGTAAGACTGCCACGCAAGCTGAAGCCCAATAACTACACGGAATCAT
>JAXEJQ010000058.1:0-26687 GCA_034101475.1 Candidatus Limivivens sp. | reverse complement strand
CGTTGGTTCTGGAGGAGGAGAGCATAATGGGAGTTTTCAGAAGCTGCCCGGCAATTTTGCGTTGACGGACGCTGCGATTATTTTTTCCTTGCATTTTTTGAAACAGTATGTTATAGTAATTCTATTCTAAATGGAACAAATCGTTCTCTTTTTGTTGATTTTACCGGTGCGAGGCACGGAAAGTCGACGTCAGGCCCATTTGTCGGGCAGTTTTTCATTTTTGAACAGTTATCAGGATTTTTAAAAAAGGAGGTATCATTCCATTCTATGTTTGCGTCTGTTACATCTGCGGCCATTACCGGCATCACGGCGACCATTGTTCATGTGGAGGCTGATGTCAGTAATGGTCTGCCGTCCATGACAATGGTAGGCTATCTCAGCTCCCAGGTGAGAGAGGCTCAGGAGCGGGTCCGCTCTGCCCTGCACAACAGCGGGATTCGTTTGGAACCCAGGCGGATTACCCTGAATCTGTCTCCGGCTGATCTGCGAAAGGAGGGAACTGCTTTTGACCTTCCCATTGCCCTGGCACTTTTGGGAGCTTACGGTCTTCTTCCGATGAAGAAGGCCGGGAAAATTCTGGCTCTGGGGGAGCTGAGCCTGAACGGCGAGATCAAGCCGGTAACCGGGGTTTTGCCGGTGGCGGTTCTGGCGGCCAGAGAAGGGTTTCAGGCCTGTCTGGTGCCCAGAGAAAATCAGCGGGAGGGAGAAATGGCAGGCGGTATTCCCATGATCGGCGTGGAGAGTCTGGATCAGGCGATTCAGTATGTAAAGGGGCAGTGGGAGCCTGCAGAGGAGATGGAAACGTACAGCGGATGTGTTTTGGAGAAGGCTCCCAGCCAGGATTTTTCCAGTATTCATGGACAGGAAGGAGTACGGCGGGCGGCAGAGATCGCGGTCAGCGGCTTTCATAATTTCCTGATGATCGGCCCGCCCGGTTCCGGGAAATCGGCTGTTGCCAGATGCATTCCCGGAATTCTGCCAAAGCTGACCATGGAAGAAAGTCTGGAGATTTCTGCCATTTACAGTGTGGCCGGAATGCTGTCCGCGCAGGTGCCGCTGGTGGATGAACGTCCCTTTCGGGCGCCGCATCATACTGTATCGGCCAAAGCCCTGGCGGGAGGAGGACGAGTTCCCAGGCCGGGCGAGGTCAGTCTGGCCCATCGGGGGGTTTTGTTCCTGGACGAGCTGCCGGAGTTTGAACGGACTGCGCTGGAAATTCTGCGTCAGCCCATGGAGGAGCATAAAATCCAGATCAGCCGGACAGAGGGTAGTATGGAATTCCCGGCGGATTTTATGATGGTGGCTGCCATGAACGCCTGCCGGTGCGGCTATTACCCGGATCTGTCCCGCTGCACCTGCTCCCAGCGGGATATTCGCAGATATCTGGGAAAAATCAGTCAGCCCCTGCTGGACCGGATTGAGATCTGCGTGGAGATGGAGGTCATTCGCTATGAAGACCTGGAGAACCAGACCAGGGAGGAGAGCAGTGCCGAGATCCGCAGGCGGGTGGAGACGGTCCGGCAGATTCAGCAGGACCGCTATCAGGGAACACCCTATCGGTTTAATGCGGATCTGGATGTGGAAGGACTTCGCTGTTACTGCGAACTGGAACAGGCGGAAAAAGAGATGATGGAGGCGGTTTACAACAGATTTCGTCTGAGTGCCAGGTCCTATCACCGGATTCTGAAGGTAGCCAGGACCATCGCGGACATGGAGCAGGAAAAAAGGATTTTGTGCCGCCATTTAAGTGAGGCGGTCTGCTGCCGGATGGTAGAGCGGAAATACTGGGGGCAGGAGGAGCTGTAGAGCGGAAATACTGGCAGCCGGAGGAGCTGCAGAGCGGAAAGGTTGGAAAAAGGAGGAGAATTCATGGAAAAATACTGGCTTTGGCTTTGTACGTGCAAGGGAATGTACCGGCTTTATATGGAAATGCTGATGCAGAGGTTCCGGGATCCGGAGAGCCTGTTTCGGGCATCCCCCGCCCGCATCCGGGAAATACCGGGTATTCCGGAAAAACAGAAAGAAGATCTGATTGCCTCCCGGCCCGGATGGGATCCGGAGAAAACCATTCATGAACTTGCAGAGAAGGGAATAAGATTTATCAGCTTTCAGCACCCGGAATATCCTCCCGGGCTTCTGGAGCTTTCCGATTATCCCTTCGGTCTCTTTGTAAAGGGAAAGCTTCCGGATCCCGGACTCCCGGCAGCTGCGGTGATCGGAGCCAGAAAATGCAGCGCCTACGGCAGAGAAAAAGCCGGGAAAATCGGTGCGATGCTGGCGGCAAAAGGCGTACAGGTGGTGAGCGGTATGGCCCGGGGGATCGATGGGGCGGCCCAGCGGGCGGCCCTGGAAGCAGGCGGAAAGAGCTTTGGAATACTGGGCTGCGGTGTGGATATCTGTTATCCCCGGGAAAACATCGGGCTGTATGACCGGCTTTCCAGGGAAGGGGGGCTTCTTTCGGAATATCCTCCGGGACATCCGCCTCTCGCCTGCTGTTTTCCGGTGCGCAACCGGCTTATCAGTGCCCTGGTCAGCTGTGTGGTGGTGGTGGAAGCCAGAGAGCACAGCGGTTCTCTGATTACCGCGGATTTCGCAGCGGATTTGGGAAGGGAGGTCCTGGCTGTCCCGGGAAGGATGGAAGATTGTCTGAGCAGAGGCTGCAATCGCCTGATTTCCCAGGGAGCAGGGATTTTGTGGGAAGAGGAGGAGCTGTTCCGTTTACTGGGAATTTCCGGAACCAATTCTGTAAAACAGGAAAAACAAAAGTTGGTACTTGAAAAAAAAGAAAATATGGTTTATAGTGGTCTGGATTTCCGCGACAGAAGTCTGGATACCATCTGTAAAATGGTCTGCCTGCCGAGAACTGAGGTGATGGAGGCCCTGGTATCCCTTCAGCTTCGGGGATTGATTAAAGAAACAGCAAAGAATCATTATGTAAAGGCGCAGAACTGAGGCCTTTACAGGGGGAAAGTTCATGGCAAAATATTTAGTTATCGTAGAGTCACCCACAAAAGTGAAGACAATTAAGAAATTTCTGGGCTCCAACTATGAGGTTGCGGCATCCAACGGACATGTACGGGACTTGCCGAAAAGCCAGATGGGCATCGATGTGGAAAACGATTACGAGCCAAAATATATCACAATCAGAGGAAAGGGGGATATCCTGGCGGCATTGCGCAAGTCTGCGAAAAAGGCGGAGAAGGTCTATCTGGCAACCGACCCTGACCGGGAAGGAGAGGCCATTTCCTGGCATCTGTCCAAGGCGCTGAAGCTGGAGGACTCCGCTGTGCACCGGATTACCTTTAACGAGATCACCAAAAATGCGGTGAAGGAGTCCTTAAAGCATCCACGGGATATTGATATGGATCTGGTGAATGCCCAGCAGGCCAGACGCTGTCTGGACCGTATGGTGGGCTACCGGATCAGTCCGCTTCTCTGGGCGAAGGTGAAAAGAGGCCTGAGCGCAGGGCGTGTACAATCGGTTGCCCTTCGGATTATCGCGGATCGGGAGGAGGAGATCAGCGCCTTTATTCCGGAGGAATACTGGACGCTGGAAGCCGCTTTTGATATTCCGGGAGAAAAGAAGCCTCTGACTGCGAAGTTTTACGGAGATTCCAATGGAAAGATCCTGATCCATTCCAGGGAGGAAATGGACGGGATTCTGGAAGAGCTGGAAAATGTCCGGTGGCAGATCCTGGATATCAAAAAGGGAGAGCGTACAAAAAAGGCGCCTCTGCCCTTTACCACCAGTACGCTGCAGCAGGAGGCATCCAAGGTTCTGAATTTTTCCACACAGAAAACCATGCGGATTGCCCAGCAGCTCTATGAAGGAATCGACATCAAGGGGAACGGCACAGTGGGTCTGATTACTTATCTGCGTACGGATTCCACCCGTATTTCCGAGGAGGCGGATCAGGCAGCCAGAGCCTATATTGCGGAAAACTACGGTGAACGGTATGGTGTGGAAGGCTATCAGGAGAAAAAGAGCGGGAAAAAAATCCAGGATGCTCACGAAGCCATTCGTCCTTCTGATATTACCCGGACACCGGCGCAGATTAAGGATTCCCTGTCCAGAGACCAGTTCCGGCTGTATCAGCTCATCTGGAAGCGTTTTACGGCCAGCCGTATGGCCAATGCGCTGTATGAGACCACTTCCGTGAAGATCGGAGGGGGACCGTATCTGTTTACCGTTTCCGCGTCCAAGCTGGCCTTTGACGGCTTTATGTCCGTCTATATTCTGGACGGTGATGAGAATGAAGGCGGGAATGTGATGGTAAAGGGGATCGAAAAGGATACAAAGCTGACGCTTCAGACCTTTGATCCGAAACAGCACTTTACCCAGCCGCCGGCGCACTACACGGAAGCTGCCCTCGTAAAGACCCTGGAGGAGCTCGGTATCGGAAGGCCCAGCACCTATGCGCCCACCATCACCACAATTCTGGCCAGGCGTTATGTGACGAAGGAAGCGAAGAATATTTACATGACCGAGCTGGGCGAGGTGGTAAACAATATCATGAAACAGGCTTTCCCGAGCATCGTGGATGTGAATTTTACCGCAAATCTGGAATCTCTGCTGGATAAGGTGGAGGAAGGCGTGGTGAACTGGAAAACGGTGATCCGCAATTTCTACCCGGATCTGGAGGAAGCGGTGGAGATCGCTGAGAAGGAACTGGCAGAGGTTAAGGTGGAGGACGAGGTTACGGATGTGATCTGTGAAGAGTGCGGCCGGAACATGGTAATCAAATATGGCCCCCACGGACGGTTTCTGGCATGCCCGGGCTTTCCGGAATGCCGCAATACCAAGCCCTATCTGGAGAAAATCGGTGTAGCCTGTCCGAAATGCGGCAGGGATATTGTGCTGCGCAAGACGAAGAAGGGGAGGAAGTATTATGGCTGCGAGAATAATCCGGACTGTGATTTCATGTCCTGGCAGAAGCCTTCCGGCCAGAAATGTCCCCAGTGCGGCCAGATGCTGGTGGAAAAGGGAAATAAGCTGGCCTGTATGGACGAAAAGTGCGGTTTCGTGATGAGCAAAGAGATGAAGGGGATGTCTGATTTACCGGAAAAGTGAAATTGTTGTGAAATTGTTTATTTTTCTGAAAATGCATTGAAATTCCGAAAATTGTATGCTATGATTAAAAATGCAAGCTGGATAATTGGATTTTTAGCACGACCCGGAAGTACCCGGTGGGATAGGAGGAAATATGAGCGTACAATTATTGGATAAAACAAGAAAAATCAACAAATTACTTCATAATAACAATTCCAGCAAAGTAGTGTTCAATGATATCTGTGAAGTATTGACTGAAATCCTGGACTCCAATATTCTGGTTATCAGTAAAAAAGGAAAAGTGCTCGGTGTCAGCCTGTGCCCGGGAGTTGAAGAGATCAAGGAACTGATTGATGATGAGGTGGGCGGATATATTGATGCGATGCTGAATGAGCGCCTGCTTGGGGTGCTTTCCACGAAGGAGAATGTAAATCTTGAAACCCTGGGATTTGTGGGGGACGGCGTAAGGAAGTATCAGGCGATTATCAATCCCATTGACATCGCCGGCGAGCGTCTTGGCACGGTATTTATGTACAAGTGCGACAGCCAGTATGAGATCGATGATATTATTCTGAGCGAGTACGGAACTACGGTTGTGGGGCTGGAGATGATGCGCTCCGTCCATGAAGAGAACGCTGAGGAGAGCCGGAAAGTAGCCATTGTGAAATCGGCCATCAATACCCTGTCCTTCTCGGAGCTGGAGGCGATTATTCACATTTTTGATGAGCTGGACGGCATGGAGGGGATCCTGGTGGCCAGCAAAATTGCGGATCGGGTTGGCATTACCCGGTCAGTGATCGTCAATGCCCTGCGGAAGTTTGAGAGCGCAGGTGTGATCGAGTCCAGGTCCTCCGGTATGAAGGGTACCTACATCAAGGTCATCAATGATGTGGTATTCGATGAACTGGCAGAGATCAAAAAGGAACGAAAGAATACGAAATAGAAATTACGAAAGACGCAGCCTGGCCGGCAGCGTCTTTTTTATGGTGCGCCCGGCGGGCGCACGTTTCGAACAGGCGGAAGCCATGTGATGCTTCCTCTGAAAACGGCAGATTCTAAAAAAATTATAAAAATGCAAAAAATGAGAAAACAGGAGAATAGAAAAGAAAATAAAAGAAATAATTTAAAAAACATGAATTTAACAAAAAATCATGCGTTTGCACATTTTTCCCATTTTAACTAATATAAGGACAACGGTTAGCACTCAACCAAAGTGAGTGCTAATAAATCAAAAATCCGATTACAGACTTTTTAAGGAGGAAACAATCATGAAGTTAATCCCATTAGGCGACAGAGTTGTATTAAAACAGTTTGAAGCAGAAGAAACCACGAAATCCGGAATCATCCTGACCAGCAAAAATCAGGAGAAGCCCCAGGAAGCAGAAGTAGTAGCAGTCGGACCGGGCGGAATGGTTGACGGAAAAGAAGTAACCATGCAGGTTAAAGTAGGCGACAAGGTTATTTATTCCAAATATTCCGGAAATGAAGTAAAGCTTGAGGATGAAGAATTCATCATTGTAAAACAGAGCGACATTCTGGCAATTGTAGAGTAATTTCCGCTCCGTTTCAGAAAAGAAAAGGCAGGATTCATGCAGCAGGAGACGCCGGGAAGCTGAGAATTCCGGCTGAAGCCCGGACTGCTGTGAAAATATAAATTCAGGAGGAAAAAATCATGGCAAAAGAAATTAAATACGGCGCAGATGCCAGAGCAGCACTGGAAGCCGGTGTAGACAAATTAGCAAATACAGTAAAGGTAACCCTGGGACCGAAAGGAAGAAACGTTGTTCTGGATAAACAGTTCGGTGCTCCCCTGATCACAAACGATGGTGTGACCATCGCAAAGGAGATCGAACTGGAGGATGCCTTTGAAAATATGGGCGCACAGCTGGTAAAAGAAGTTGCTACCAAGACCAACGACGTGGCAGGTGATGGTACCACCACAGCAACCGTACTGGCTCAGGCAATGATCCAGGAAGGTATGAAGAACCTGGCAGCAGGTGCAAATCCCATTGTCCTGCGCAAGGGTATGAAGAAAGCAACCCAGACCGCAGTGGATGCCATCGCAGCTATGAGCAGCAAGGTAACCAGCAAAGAGCAGATGGCCAGAGTCGCAGCGATTTCCGCAGGCGATGATGAAGTCGGAAACATGGTAGCAGATGCGATGGAAAAAGTTTCCAATGACGGAGTTATCACCATCGAGGAGTCCAAGACCATGAAGACCGAGCTGGATCTGGTAGAAGGTATGCAGTTCGACAGAGGTTACATTTCCGCATACATGGCAACGGATATGGAGAAGATGGAAGCTGTTCTGGATAATCCGTACATCCTGATCACAGACAAGAAGATTTCCAATATCCAGGAAGTTCTGCCGCTGCTGGAGCAGATCGTTCAGTCCGGCCGCAAGCTGCTGATCATCGCTGAGGATATCGAAGGCGAAGCGCTGACCACTCTGATTGTAAACAAACTGCGCGGTACCTTCCAGGTAGTAGGTGTGAAGGCTCCGGGCTATGGCGACAGAAGAAAAGAAATGCTGCAGGATATCGCCATCCTGACCGGCGGTAAAGTGATCTCCGAAGAAGTAGGTCTGGAACTGAAGGAAGCTACCCTGGATATGCTGGGACGCGCGAAATCCGTTAAGGTTCAGAAGGAAAATACCGTTATCGTAGACGGCTGCGGAGACAAAGACGATATTCAGGCACGGATCGGTCAGATCAAATCCGCCATTGAAGTGACCACTTCCGAATTCGATAAGGAAAAACTTCAGGAGAGACTTGCGAAACTGGCAGGCGGCGTAGCGGTTATCCGTGTTGGCGCAGCTACCGAAACAGAAATGAAAGAAGCAAAACTGCGTATGGAAGATGCTCTGAATGCCACCAGAGCAGCCGTTGAGGAAGGTATTGTAGCCGGCGGCGGTTCTGCATACATCCATGCGTCCAAGGAAGTAGCAAAACTGGTTGATACGCTGGAAGGCGACGAGAAGACCGGCGCACAGGTGATCCTGAAGGCTCTGGATGCTCCGCTGAACCAGATCGTTGCAAATGCCGGACTGGAAGGCGCAGTTGTTGTAAACAAAGTAAAAGAATCCGGCGCAGGTGTTGGCTTTGATGCTTACAAAGAAGAATATGTCGATATGGTAGAAAGAGGTATTCTGGATCCCGCAAAGGTTACCAGAAGCGCTCTGCAGAACGCTACCAGCGTAGCAGCTACGTTCCTGACCACAGAATCCTGTGTGGCAAACATTAAAGAGGAAACTCCTGCTGCTCCGGCCGGCGGCGCTGGCGGAATGGGTATGATGTAATCCATTTTACGGCTTTTGATGCAGACGGCGTCGTACAGAAATGTGCGGCGCCTTCTTTTTATACTTTTTTGGAGAATTCCCTTCCCTATTATCGGAAAATGTTCTATAATAGAAGAAGCAGGTCGATTTTGAAAGGGCGGAGCACGGAAAAATCGACGGCAGGCTCGTTTATGGGCAACTCATAAAAAACAGAAAAACCTGTCTGACAGGATGACACAGGAGGAAGCTATGAGCGAATTATACGTGGAGCTTTTGGTGAAGCGAAAAAAGACAGCGAAAGACACGATGCTGAAGGTACTGTTGATTGCAGGCATTGTCCTCACCGCATTTGCCGGATTATTTATTCATCCGCTGGCACTGCTGCTGACGGTTGTGTTGGGGGTTGTGGCATATTTTAAGATGCCGTCCCTGGATCTGGAGTTCGAGTACCTGTATGTAAACGGGGAACTGGATGTGGACAAGATCATGTCCAAGGTAAAACGGAAACGTGTGGGCAGTTTTGATATTGAGAAGGCCGACCTGGTGGCGCCCTGGAAATCCCATGAACTGGATTATTACAGGCAGAGCAAGGATATCAAAATTCTGGACTATTCTTCCGGTGAAGAAAATGCCAATGTCTATGCCATGGTGACCAAAGATGACAAGGGGATGAAGATTGTACTCTTTGAGCCAAACGAGGCGATTTTGAACGACATGAGAAGAATCTCTCCGAGAAAGGTCAAATTAAGTTGACAGAATCTCTTTTTTTTGGTAGACTAACAAATTACAGAATATAAGAAAGAGAGGAAAGAAAGCAAATGGGTACGATTATTGGCGAAGGCATTACGTTTGACGATGTACTGCTGGTTCCGGCATATTCCGAAGTGATTCCGAATCAGATCGATCTTACCACCTATCTGACGAAGACGATTAAGCTGAATATCCCGATGATGAGCGCCGGGATGGATACCGTCACGGAGCACAGAATGGCGATTGCCATGGCACGTCAGGGCGGGATTGGAATCATTCATAAAAACATGTCGATTGAGGCACAGGCAGACGAGGTAGACAAGGTAAAACGTTCGGAAAACGGCGTTATCACCGATCCTTTTTATCTCTCTCCGGAGCATACTCTGGCAGACGCCAATGAGCTGATGGGAAAATACCGCATTTCCGGTGTCCCCATTACCGAGAACGGAAAGCTGGTGGGTATTATTACCAACCGCGATCTGAAGTTTGAGACCGATTTTACAAAGAAAATCAAAGAATCCATGACCTCTGAGGGACTGGTTACCGCGAAGGTGGGCATTACCCTGGAGGAAGCGAAGAAGATTCTCGCAAAGGCCAGAAAGGAAAAGCTTCCCATTGTGGATGAAGATTTCAATTTAAAGGGCCTGATTACCATCAAGGATATTGAAAAACAGATTAAGTACCCATTATCTGCAAAGGACGCACAGGGACGTCTGCTCTGCGGTGCGGCTGTCGGGATTACGGCAAATGTTCTGGAGCGTGTGGAAGCTCTGGTGAAGGCACATGTGGACGTTGTTGTTCTGGATTCCGCTCATGGACATTCCATGAATGTGATTAACTGTGTCAGGATGATTAAAGAAAAATATCCGGATCTTCCGGTGATTGCCGGAAATGTTGCTACCGGAGAAGCCACGAAGGCGCTGATTGAGGCAGGCGCTGATGCTGTGAAGGTTGGAATCGGACCGGGTTCCATCTGTACCACCCGTGTGGTTGCGGGGATCGGTGTTCCCCAGATCACGGCTGTGATGAACTGTTATGAAGTGGCCAGGCAGTACGGTATCCCGATTATCGCGGACGGCGGTATCAAGTATTCCGGAGATC
The DNA here is from genome assembly GCA_034101475.1 of Candidatus Limivivens sp. Classification (GTDB taxonomy): domain Bacteria; phylum Bacillota; class Clostridia; order Lachnospirales; family Lachnospiraceae; genus Limivivens. The sequence goes on along the minus strand of JAXEJQ010000058.1, from coordinate 16,509 downwards.
TGACCAAAGCCATTGCGGCTGGCGCCAATGTCTGCATGATGGGCAGTCTCTTTGCAGGCTGTGATGAAAGTCCGGGAACCTTCGAACTGTATCAGGGAAGAAAATATAAAGTATACCGCGGCATGGGATCCATTGCAGCCATGGAAAACGGCAGCAAGGACCGTTATTTCCAGACCGGTGCCAAGAAGCTGGTTCCGGAGGGCGTGGAAGGACGTGTGGCTTACAAAGGAAGCGTGGAAGACAGCGTATTCCAGCTGATGGGCGGTTTGCGCTCCGGCATGGGCTATTGCGGAACCAGAACCATTCAGGAACTGAAGGAGAACGGCAGATTTGTCAAGATTTCCGCAGCATCCTTAAAGGAATCCCATCCTCATGATATTCACATTACAAAAGAAGCGCCGAACTACAGCGTGGATGAATGATGAAAGAGCCTGTCTCCGGGGCACTCCGGAGACAGGCGTTTTTGGCTTCTTAAGAAAAATTAAGATATTCTTTACTGTCTTTTTGTACATTTTCTTTGTATACTCATAGGAGATGCTGGCGGAATCAGAAGATACCGGAGAGATGGTTCCGTACTTTTGCAATCCTGGTACATTGATATCGTTATTGACGAACCGATGTATTTGTATCAGAAGATAAGGAGTCGGGAAAGCTATGACAGAAGAGAAAAAATCAACAGAGGAAAAGAACAAAGGAAAAGAACGCAGACAGAGGAAGAAGCTGACGCCCCAGGAGCGAAAGAGGAGACGTCAGCAGGAGGTGTTTCTCCAGTGGGTGATTCTGGGGATTCTGGTGTTCGGGTCGGTGGCTCTGGTGCTGGCATACCAGTATGGAAAACACAGGACGGAGCCGGTGGATGCTCCGGTCCAGACAGAGATGCAGACAGAGACAGGGGCGCAGACAGAGGAGGTTTCGGGCGAGAGCGGAATTCTGGTACCCAGACCGGACATCGATGTTCAGCTTCTTACGGTGAATCCGAATTCACGGCCCGGGATTCCTACGGATCCTATTACTGCCATTGTGATCCATTATCTGGCCAATCCTGGTACCACTGCCCAGCAGAATCGGGATTATTTTGAAAGCCTGAAGGATCTGAATACAGAGAAGATCAGCAGTAATTTTGTCATCGGGCTGGAGGGGGAGATTATACAGTGTGTCCCCACGGCAGAGATGGCCTATGCGTCCAACAGTCGGAACCACGACACGGTTTCCATCGAAAACTGCCATCCGGATGAGACCGGGAAATTCAATGACAGTACGTACCAGTCTCTGGTACATCTGACAGCTTATCTGTGTGACAAATTTGACCTGGATCCCCTAAACGGCGGCGTTATCCGCCATCACGATGTGACAGGAAAGGACTGCCCCCGGTATTTTGTGCAGAATGAGGATGCCTGGGAGCAGTTTAAGCAGGATGTGGCAGATTATATGGTACGGTTTGGGGCTCTTTGAATGGTGACGGGGATGGAAGACAGAAGTCCCGGAGCCCGCAGCAGGAGGGAGGAATGAAATGGAGAATTCAAAATTTGAAGAGATCAAAGAGGGAAAGGATCTTCGGACGAATCTCATTGATCTGAAAAAAGAGATTAAGGACGAAGGAAAAAAACGGAGCCTGGCTTATGAGCTGGAAGGCGATTATTCCGTTTTTGTGGATTTGCTGAATCACCAGGATCCCAAGGTCCGTAAAAATGCGGCGCTGATTCTGGGTGAAATGGAATGCCAGGAGTTGACGGAGCCGCTGTTTGAAGCTTACCGTCGGGAGGAGACGCTGTTTGTGCGCAGCGCTTACCTGAAAGCGCTGGAGGCCTATGACTGTCAGGAGCTGGTACCGGAGCTGAAGATCTGTCTGGAGGAGCTGGATACCCGGGAAGTCCCGGAGGAGGAGGCCAAGCACCGTCGGGAGGAGGCAGGCGCCCTGCAGCGGCTGCTCCTGAAACAGGAAAAACAGAAAAAGCACCGGTTTACCGGTTTTGATGAGCGGCTGGAGGTGATTCTTCTGACGAATCGTCAGCAGCGTGATGTGACGGCAGCTCTGGTGGAAGAAAAAGAGGCGGCTGAGCGGATGGCCATGCTGGCAGGCGGTGTACGGATTCTGACCTCCCGGCTGCGGAAGGTCTGTGAAATCCGGACCTGGTCCGAGATGCTTTTTCCGATTCCGGGACTGAAGCATCTTCCGGAGGATCCGGGAGAAGGCGCAAAGGAGCTTGCCCAGCCCCTGGTGCGTTTCCTGAAGAGGGTCCATGAGGGCAGCTTTCCCTTCCGGTTCCGCCTGGAGCTCAGACAGAAAAAAGGAAATAATATTGATTCTTCCTATATTAAGCGGCTTGCGGCAGAGCTGGAGACCGCGTCGAAAAGGGAGCTGGTCAATGCTGCCGGTGACTATGAAGTGGATCTTCGTCTCCTGGAGAGCAGGCAGGGAGGCTGGATACCCGTGCTGAAGCTTTCGACTCTGGCGGACAGGCGTTTTCTGTACCGCAGTCAGGTGATTGCCGCCTCCATTGCGCCCTGGAATGCTGCGCTGTTTATGGAGCTGGCCCGTCCCTGGCTGAAGTCCGGCGCACAGGTGCTGGATCCCTTCTGCGGCGTGGGGACCATGCTGGTGGAGCGGGCAAAACGGATGCCGGCGGATCCCCTCTACGGCCTGGATATTTATGAGGAGGCCGTGCAGAAAGGGCGGGAAAACGCAGGGCTGGCAGGGATTCCCATTCACTTTGTCAACCGTGACGCGCTGGATTTTAAGCACGAGTATCTTTTTGACGAGATTGTTTCCAATATGCCCGGGATCGGCCGTACCCGGGATAAAGGACAGATTCTGGATCTGTATGAGCGGTTTTTGAACAGACTTCCCGTACTCCTGAAAAAAGATGGGATTCTGGTTCTCTACACGCCGGAGCCGGAGGTTCTGCGGTGGTGCCTGGAGTCTCACGAAGATCTGGCCATTTTGAAGGAAGCTCTGATTAATGAAAGAGAAGGCAGCAGGCTCTTTGTGCTGCGCTATGGGGCAGTGTGACGGGAAGATGGGAATTGGGCTTCCCCGTTTACCGGAAAGGAGAGATTATGAAAGAAATCAGGAAGAGAAGCGATGTGAAAACAGAAGAAACCTGGGCTCTGGAGGATTTGTATCCGGACGAGGAGGCCTGCAGGAAGGGCGGAGCTCTTCTGGGAGACATGCTGGATCAGTTTGCCGGTTATCGCGGAACTCTGACGGAATCGGCGGAGAATCTTTACCGGGCTCTGGAGGATTACAGTGCCATGGGAATCGTTTTTGAACGGGTCTATATCTATGCGAATCAGCATCTGCATGAGGATATGGGCGATCCGTCCAGACAGAAGCTTGCCCAAGAAGCGGAGGTTCTGCGAAGCCGCTACAATCAGGAAACCTCCTGGCTGGAGCCGGAGATTCTGACGATTCCGGAAAACCAGCTGAATTGCGCTTACGAACAGGTGCCGGAGCTCGGAAAATACCGGATATTCCTGGAACGGATGCTGCGGGAAAAGGAACATACCCTTTCCGAAAAGGAGGAGAAGGTTCTGGCAAAGGTCCGGGAGCTGGGACAGGCCCCTTCCAATATTTTTGCCATGTTCAACAATGCGGACCTGACCTTCCCTGCTGTGGAAAATGAAAAGGGGGAGAAGCTGCCGCTGACCCATGGACGCTTTCTTTCTTACATGCAGAGCGAGGACCGGACTCTTCGCAGAAATGCCTTTCAGGCTCTCTACGGGGAATATGCCCGTTTTATCAATACACTGGGAGCGGCTTATGATGCCAATGCCCGGCAGGCTGCCTTTTTTGCCGGAGAGCGGAAATTCGGCAGCGCCCTGGAAGAAGCATTGTTTGAAAGTGCCATTCCGGTGGAGGTCTATGAGAATCTGATCCAGGCAGTCCATGACCATTTTCCGGCCATGAGCCGGTATATGGAGCTTCGGAAACGCTGCCTGGGGGTGGAAGAGCTCCATATGTACGATGTTTATGTTCCAATCGTGGAGGATTACCAGGCGGAGATTCCTTTTGAAGAAGCGAAGGAGATTGTGAAGAAGGGGCTGGCTCCTCTGGGCGAGGATTACCTGTCTCTTCTGGAGGAAGGCTTTTCCAGCCGATGGATCGATGTTTACGAGAATGAGGGAAAACGTTCGGGCGCTTATTCCTGGGGGGCATACGGTGTGCATCCCTATGTGCTTCTGAATTACCAGGAAAGCCTGGACAGTGTGTTTACCCTGGCCCATGAGATGGGCCATGCCCTGCATTCCTGGCATTCTGACAGGAAGCAGGAATACCTTTACGCCGGCTATCACACCTTTGTGGCGGAGGTGGCTTCCACCTGCAACGAGGCTCTGCTGATTCATGATCTCATTTCCAGGGCGGAGAACCCGAAGGAGAAAGCCTATCTGATTAATTATTTCCTGGAGCAGTTCCGTACAACCCTGTTCCGACAGACCATGTTTGCGGAATTTGAAAAGAAAACTCACCAGATTGTTAATGAAGGAGGTACCTTAAACGGGGAAAGCCTCAGTGAACTCTATGGGGAGCTGAATCGGGCCTACTATGGAGAGCAGATGGCAAACGACCGGGAAATCCGGTATGAATGGGCCAGAATTCCGCATTTTTATACGCCCTTCTATGTGTATCAGTATGCCACGGGCTTTTCCGCAGCCATTGCCATCAGCGGGAAGATCCTGGCGGGAGAGCCGGGGATTGTGGAAAGGTACAAGGAGTTTTTAAGCGGAGGCTGCTCAAAGGATCCCATTGATCTGCTGAAAATATGCGGTGTGGACATGAGGGAAAAGAAGCCGGTGGAGGAGGCACTGAAGATTTTTGAACGTTACCTGGATGAACTGGAGACCCTGCTGAAGAAATCGGAAAGAGGATAAAAAGTCAGAGGAGAAGAATTGGGGGGTGTTGTTCTGGATACGGTAAAAAAACAGATTTTTGTGGTGGAGGATGACGAAAAGCTCCGGCGGACCCTGGAGGCCTTTCTGACGGCCAGCGGATACCGGGTGATGACTGCCCGGGACGGACAGGAGGCCCTGGATCTGTATTTTTCGAATAATCAGTGCATAGATCTGATTCTGCTGGACGGGATGCTTCCAAAGGTGGACGGTTTTGATGTGCTGCGTATGATACGGGAATATTCGGATGTACCGATTATCATGCTCACAGCCAGAGAAGCGGAAGAGGACCAGCTGGAGGGCCTGGAAAACGGAGCAGATAACTATATTACCAAGCCTTTTCTGCTCCGGGTTCTGAAGGCGCATATGGAGGTACTGCTGAAGCGGAGCCGGAAGGGAAGCAGCCAGGTGATTCAGAGGGGTGCTCTGAAAATCGAGACAGAATTCCGGAAGGTGTATTTAAACGGAGAGCTGTTGGCTACGACGCCCAAGGAATATGACCTGCTGATTTATTTTCTGCAGCATGAGCAGATTGTTCTGCCCAGAGAAACCATTCTGGACGCTGTCTGGGGCTTTGATTACGAGGGCGGAAACCGGACGGTGGATACGGTGGTAAAACAGCTTCGAAAAAAGATGACGGAGGAATATCCCTATATCCAGTCCGTATATGGTGTGGGCTACCGGTTTGAGGTGTGTGAAAATGATTAAATTCCGAAGCCAGGCAGTTCTGGCGTTTTCCTTTTTCCTGGTGATCCTTGTGGGGGGATCCGGGGTTTTTTACCTGCTTTTTGCGGAAGATTATTACATTGCCAGAAAAAAGAAGGTGATGAATCAGGCCTATGAGCAGGTGAAGAGCGTGGATCTGTCGGAGCTGGCATCCGAAGGGAATGAGGTTCTGCAGGAACTGGAGGATGAAAGCTTTTCTGTTATTATCTGTGATGAGGAGTTTCAGCTTATTTATGCCTCCAAGGCGTGGAGCGTAAAGGCGCTGATCGGGCAGATGAAGGAGCGGCAGGAGCAGTATGTCCCGGATGCGGAGGCGGTTTACCAGAAGGACATTATCCGCAAACCCATCAGTCTCTATGGGCTGGTTCTTCAGGAGGATGAGCTTTATTACGTTTATTTATATGAATATACCACGGTCATCCGGCGGAGTATCGATTATGTGAATCGGTTTCTGATCGGTGTTCTGGGAGTTGCCCTTCTGGCGGGCAGCGCCTTTGCATGGATTGTTGCGGGGAAAATTGCCGGTCCCATTGAACAGATCCGTCAGGTGTCGGAAAAAATTGCCGGAGGAGATCTGTCAGCCAGGATCGTGAAGCGGATGCCCAATTATGAACTGATTCAGCTGAAAACCAGTATCAATCAGATGGCGGACAAGATTCAGAAGGACATGAATGATCTGAATAATTATAATTATCTGCTTCTGCATCAGAACAGGAGCATGGTGGAATTCGAGGAGAACCGCAAAAAGTTTGTCCGCAATGTAACCCATGAACTGAAAACGCCTCTGGCGATTATTTCCAGTCAGGTGGAGATGCTGGAGATTGAGCAGGGAGGGGAAAATCAGGAATATTATTACCAGTCCATTATGGAAGAGATTGAAAAAATGAGCAAGCTGATCAGCAATCTTCTGCACAGCTCCTTTGAGGAAAGCCCGGTTCCCAATCCCCAGATGGGCCGCGGGGATTTGTCGGAGACTCTTTCCGGGCTTCTGCCTCAGTATGAGATCTGGCTTCGCTCCAAAGGTCTGGTCTGCAGGACAGAGCTGGAGGAAGGCTGCTTTGCCGTATTTGACGAGACCGAGATGGAGCTGGCGGTGAACAATTATTTGCTGAATGCCACCAGCCATGCCAGGAAAGGCGGGATTGTTCGCATCTCCCTGAAAAAGGAAGAGGAGACGGTCTGTCTGTCTGTTTATAATGAGGGCCCCGGTATTTTACCGGAGGAGCAGGATCAGATCTGGAACCGTTATTACCAGTCGGGGACAGGAGAAAAAGGGGCCCATCCGGGTGAAGTGGGCCTGGGACTCTATATTGTAAAGGACATCGTGCGGCTGCACCAGGGGAGCTGCGGGGTGGTGAATCGGGAGAATGGCGTGGAATTCTGGTTCCGGATTCCGCGCGCCTGAAATGGACTCTCACAATTCTATCACATTGTTTGTGTATATTACAAAAGTGTAAATAATATGACAAAAGTGTGATGGAGGGAATAATGAAGAAATGTAAAAAATGCGGACTTCCGTCATCTTATCAGGGAATTTCCTTTGATGATCAGGGGGTCTGCAATTTTTGTACCTTTTTTGAAAAACACAGAGAAACACTGGAGGACCTGGAAGGTCTGGAAATGCAGTTTCGTCAGGCGGTGGAGCGGGCAAAGCAGGAAGCGGCGGCCAGAAATGCCAGGTATGACTGCCTGGTTGGCCTGAGCGGCGGAAAGGACAGTACCTATATCGTTTATCAGCTGAAGCATACTTATGGAATGCGGGTTCTGACCTTTACCCTGGATAACGGCTTTTCCACAGAATATGGCAGGAAAAATATTGAGAATGCCCTGGCAAAGCTGGACGTGGATCATATCCGGATCTCAGTGAATGAGACAGAACTTCGCAGCCTGTATTCCAAATCGGTCAGACTGCTTCACAATTTCTGCAGTGTCTGCTTTCATCTGATGCACTACTACAGTTTTCAGGTGGCTGCCTGGAATCAGATTCCGCTGATTGTAAACGGCCGGACAAAGGGGCAGATCCTGCAGAGCGCTGCCGGAGAACGGGGAATCGAGCCTTTTGAAATTTCCCATGGACTGAAGGAGTTTGAATATCAGATGTTCGGACGGCTCATTGACAGGCTGGAGGGCCGCAGCTGTCTGGATCTGCTGCCGGATGTTCAGGCGGAAGCCCTTTCTTACTTTGCCTATCATGACATCAGCGAAGAGGAAACCATGGCATTTCTGGAAAAGACCATCGGATGGAAGAGGCCGGCCCATGGAATCAAGCATGCGGACTGCTGGGCCCATGCCATGGCTGAGAAAATGAGTCTGGAGAAGCATGGTTATCCGATACGGATCGGAGAGCTGGCTGTTCTGGTCCGTTACGGAAAGATGACGGCAGAAGAAGCAGAGGACATTCTGGAGGAAGATCGCAGGCAGTTCTCAGAGGTCCGTCCGGAGACAGAAGAAAGGTTCCGGAAAAGGATTCAGATGTGAGGGGCGTTATGGAAAGAAATATATTGGAATATCTGGAAGCGGCAGCCGGAGCCTGTCCGGAGAGACTGGCTGCCGTTGATGAAAACAGCGCCTACACCTACCGGGAGACACTGAAGCTGGGACAGGCTCTGGGAACCTGCCTGGCCGGGATGGGAAAACGGCGAAGCCCGGCAGTGGTGCTTATGGACCGGGAGGCCATCTGGATTTTGGCATTTCTGGGTGTGGTATACAGCGGCAATTTTTATGTGCCGGTGGACCGGAACCTGCCCGGGGAACGGATTCGTCTGATTCTGGAAACCATGGAGCCCTTTGTGGTACTGGGCTCTTCCGGGGATCAGGAAATCCTCAGGGAGTGCGGATATCCCGTTCCCTTCCTGGAAATAAGCGAGGGCTTTCAGACGGAACCGGATTGCCGGCTTCTGGAGGAGATTCGGGAAGCTCAGCTGGATACGGATCCGCTGTATGTGATTTTTACCTCGGGATCCACCGGGATCCCAAAGGGGGTTCTGGTGAGTCATCGGAGTGTCCTCGATCTGGCGGAGCAGTTTACCGCTGTATTCTCCTTTGAGAAGGGAGAGGTTTTTGCCAATCAGGCGCCCTTTGATTTTGATGTTTCAGTGAAGGATCTTTATCTTTCCCTGAAAAATGCCGGAACCGTGCTGGTGGTGCCGACATCCATGTTTCGGACGCCGAAAAGACTGGTGCCTTACTTGAAGGAACACAAGGTGACCGTTCTGATCTGGGCGGTATCGGCTCTTCAGCTGCTCTGTTCGTTTCGGGCCCTGGACAAGGAGGTGCCGGAGAGAATCCGGAAGGTGATGTTCTCCGGGGAGGTTCTGCCGGTGAAGGTTCTGCGTTACTGGCAGGAGAAGCTGCCTGGAGTCTGTTTCGTGAACCTGTACGGTCCCACGGAAATCACCTGCAACTGCAGCTATTACATTGTGGACCGGGAGTTTGCGGATTCCGAGGTTCTGCCCATTGGAAAACCCTTCCCCAATACAGAGATTTTGCTGCTGGATGAGAAGGGCTGTCCGGTGAAGCAGGGAGAAACCGGAGAAATCTGTGTCCGCGGAAGCTGTCTGGCTCTTGGATATTATCGGAATCCCCGGATGACAGAGAGGGCATTCCGGCAGAATCCCTGCAACGGCGCTTATCCGGAGAAAATTTATGCCACCGGGGATCTGGGAAGGGTCAATGAGCGGGGAGAACTGGTGTTTTTATCCAGGGCAGATTCTCAGATCAAGCATATGGGCCACCGGATTGAACTGGGAGAGATTGAAGCGATTCTGAATTCCTTTCCGTATCTGGGAAAATGCTGCTGTCTGTTTGACCGGGAAAAGGGAAAGATCTGTCTGTTTTATCAGGCTGAAGAGGAGTGCGGCGCCAGAATCCAGCAGGATCTGCAGAAGCGGCTGCCGAAATATATGTGCCCCAACAGGCTGTTTTTCCTGGAGCAAATGCCGGAAAATGAACATGGGAAAATTGACCGGGCGTATCTGAAGACGGCATATCTGGAGGGAAACCGATGACGGCGGCATATGAGCAGACGGTGGTGCTGGGAACGGGAAGCCTGGCGCTGAACTGTGCGCTCTCTCTGAAAAAAGCAGGCATGGAATGCAGGCTCTTTGATATGAATGAAAAACTGTCGAAATCCCTGCGAAGGCAGGCACATTATTATGAAGTGGATTATTTCTTCGGCAAGCCCCGGCGGGCAGCAGAGGAAATTCTCGCGATCCCGGGGAGGGTATTGCTGATCAGTGCCATCAATTCCTGGATTCTCCCCGGAAGCCTCCTGAACAGGGAGGGGCTGAAGGCCATAAACTGTCATCAGGCTCTTCTGCCGAAGCATCCCGGCAGAAATGCGGAGATGTGGGCGGTTTATGAAGGGGACAGACAGACGGGAATCACCTGGCATGAGATGTCAGAACAGGTGGATGCCGGAAAAATCCTGATTCAGAAAAGCTTTCCCCTGACCGGGGAGGACACCGCCTGGAGCGTTTTTCGCCGTCAGATGGTGGCGGCCTATGAAGGCTTTCAGGAAATTCTGGAGCCGCTGCTGGAAGGAAAAGCTGTGGGAATTCCCCAGAACAGCAGGGAACGGGGAAGGCTGCGGTACTCCTGGGAGATTCCGGAAAACGGAATTCTGGATCCGGGATGGAATGGGAAACAGATCAGTGCCTTTTTGCGGGCGGTGGATTATGCGGGGCTTTCCGTACTGACCCGGCGTCCGGCGGTACATTTTGAAGGAGAAAACTGGTTCTGGAAAAAATACCGGATTTCCGGCGGAGGTTTGGCAAAGGAGCGGATCCGGATGGAAAAAAGCACGCTCGTGATTGAAAAGGATGGCTATTTTATTACCTTGTATGATTGTGTGAAGGAGGATGAAGAAAATGGAACAGCTGATGAAATTATTGAAAGAATTACGGCCGGAGGTTGATTTTGAAAAGGAGGATGCCCTGATTGACAGGGCAATTCTGGATTCCTTTGACCTGGTTTCTCTGATCGGGGAGCTGAATGAGACCTTTGGGGTGGAAATTGGATTTGATGATATTGAGCCGGAGAATTTCAATTCGGCAACAGCCATGATGAAAATGATCCGGAAGCTGCAGGAAGAGGAGTAAGGAATGACTGTAAATTCACTTCCTTTTCTGATCTTTCTGACTGTTCTGACACTGGTTTATTATGCGGTGAGGCAGAAGGATCAATGGATCTGCCTGCTGGCAGGCAGCCTGTTTTTCTGCTTTCTGGCCGGCAACGGGCTGCTGGGATACCTTCTGCTGACCTGTGCCAGCACCTGCGGGGCGGTCCGGTGGATGGAGAAACTGGATGAAGAACAGAAGAAAAAACATGCCCTTCAAAGCAATGGGCAGAAGCCGGAGGACCGAAAACGGGAAGCCGCTGTTCTGAAGAAAAAGAAAAAGCGGATTCTTGTCCTTTTGATGATTTTTAACTTCGGAATTCTGATTCTGGTGAAATACAGTGATTTCCTGGTGGGAAACCTGAACCGGATGCTGGGCATCCTGGGTGGAACCGGGCTTCCGTGTCCTGATTTTCTGGTGCCTCTGGGAATCTCTTATTACACTCTTCAGAGCATGGGGTATGCCCTGGATGTTTATAAAGGAAAGGTGAGTCCGGAGAAAAGCTTTTGGAAAAACCTGCTGTTTCTCTGCTTTTTTCCGCAGATCACCCAGGGCCCCATCGGGCGTTTCGAGGACCTGGCGCCCCAGCTTTATTATGGACACCGGTTTTTTTACGAAAATCTTGCCATGGGCTGCCGGCGGATCCTGTGGGGACTTTTCAAAAAATTTGTGATTGCGGATCGGATGAAGCCCATGGTGGATACGATTTTCGGCCATTACAGCCGGTACAGCGGAATGACGCTGCTGCTGGGCTGCATTTATATGAGCATTCAGATGTACGCGGATTTTTCCGGATATATGGATATTGTGGCAGGAGCGGCTGAAATACTGGGGATCCGCCTGGCGGAAAATTTCCGCAGGCCCTTTTTCTCAAAATCACTGGCGGAGTACTGGAGACGCTGGCATATTACTCTGAGCGGCTGGTTCCGGGACTATCTGTTCTATCCGCTGTCCATTTCCAAAAGGGCGGTAAAATTCGGAAAGCTGGGTAAAAAGCTCTTCGGGATTCGTATCGGCAGGCTTTTTCCGGCTGCCTATGCTATGGTGGTGGTCTGGTTCTGCACCGGTCTCTGGCATGATTCCAGCTGGCGATACATACTCTGGGGTGTGGCGAATGGTGTGATTATCATTGGGGCCATGTGCCTGGAGCCATGGTTCGGTAAAATGAAGGCAGCGCTGCATATCCGGGAGCAGAGCAGGCTATGGCAGGTCTTCTGCATGCTTCGGACCTTTCTGATCGTCAGCCTGCTGAAGGTTTTTCCGGGAGCAGGCAGTACCAGAAGATCCCTGGCCGTGCTGAAAAGGATTTTTACAAAGTTCCGGCCGGAGCTTTCCTATGATGCATTTTTTCCCGGAATGGAAAGAGAACATCTTTTTTTTGTGACGGTGGGACTGGTGCTGTTTTTTGCCGTCAGTCTGCTTCAGGAACAGGGGCCCGTACGGGAGCGGCCGGCAAAACGGCCGGCGGCTCTGCGCTGGGGCTGTTATCTGTTTTTAATCGGCGGGATACTCTGCATGGGGGCATTTGAAATTTCCATGGTGGGAGGGTTTGCCTATGCACAATATTAAGAGAATACTTCCGAGGGCTGTTCTTGTGGCTGCCTTCGTAGTACTGCTGCAGGAACTGGTGACCTTTCTGTATCTGCCCTATGACCGGTACAGTATCTTTGCAAACCGGGAGTACCGGGCGGAAAAAGGAAAAATCGACACCCTGTTTCTGGGCACCTCTCAGGTATATTACGGACTGGATCCCGCCCAGTTCAATGAAGAACTTGGTGTGAACAGTTTCAATCTGGGGACCGGCTCCCAGTCCATGTTCGTGGCGTACCAGCTTCTTGAGGAGGCCCTGGACATCAATCCCGTCAATCAGGTGATTCTGGGAATTTCCTTCAGCAGCCTGATGAAGAAGGAAACGGATGATGCGGTGCTGGGCGGCTATGACCGTCTGATTACTCTCACCGGAAAGCTGCGTTACATTCTGGCGGATTCGAATTCCAAAAGGCAGATCAATGAGTTATTTTACAGTACGCGTGTCACGGATTACCTGAATCTGAAGCTGGTAAAGAAAAATATTCAGAAGAAGCTGGATCCGGATTATGAGACCACAAAGCCTTCGGCCTCGGATAATGCGTATTCCTTCCGGGGGTATCGCACAACGAGCCAGGTTTTTAACGGAGAACGAACAAGTGACGAGAATGCTTCCTACCATAAATGGAACAGGGAAAAGATTATTCCGGAGAATGAAACGTATTTCCGGAAAATCCTGGAACTGTGCCGGGAGAAGGATATTACGGTTCATCTGGTGCTTCTTCCGGTATCCGAAGCTTTTCTGGAGGATGCTGGAGATACGGAGGATATGCATCAGTATTTCGCGGAGGCCGCAAAAAACTATGGCGCAGAGTTCCATGATTTTCTGAATCTGGAAAACAGGGAGGAACTGTTTTCAAATGAATATTTTCGTGACATCGATCATCTGAACACCCGGGGAGCCCATGTTTTGGGGAATCTGTTGATTGAGGAGATGAAAAAAACACCATAAAATGTTAAAATTCCAGTTGCAAAATTTCGAAAATATGTTACAATATTATTACAAATATTTAAAAAATTAAAACTGGAGAAAACGATGACCCTTTATGATGCGATTTTCACCCGCCGTTCGGTTCGCAGCTACCGGATGGAGGCTATTGATGAGAATATTTTAAAGAGCATACCAGAGTTCCTGGCAGAGATAAAGCCGTTGTTTCCGCAGATCCGGACCTGTGTGAGGATTCTTGACCGGGTTACGAAAAAGGAAAAGCCAGGAGGTCTGGTCAATGTAACGGCGCCTTACTATGCGGTTCTTTATTCGGAGAAAAAGGAAAAGTCGGACCGGAACGCCGGCTTTCTGATGCAGTACCTTTCCCTTTATCTGGAATCCAAGGGAATCGGATCCTGCTTTCTGGGGATGGCATCCAGGAAGGATCCGGCTGAGGAAGCCCAGGGGCGTTCTGCTGTGATTGTGCTTGCATTCGGCCTTCCGAAGAATGCAAAGGTGCGCAGGGATTCGGAAGCCAGCCGTCTGTCCATGGATGAGCTCTGTGCCTGGAAGGAGCAGCCGAAGACCTGGGTACGCCAGATTCTGGAGGGAGCCCGGCTGGCGCCGTCTTCCATGAACAGCCAGCCCTGGCGGTTTGTGGTTTATGAGAACCGGATTCATGTATTTTCCAGGAAGTCTCTGGAGGGGCGCAGCCGTCTTCAGGAGCTGAATTTCGGTATCATGCTGGCGAATGTGATGGTGACTGCGGAGCAGATCTGGGTAGATCTGGATATTATCCGTCTGGAGAATATTACGCATATGTCCATGCCGAAAAACGAGTATGTCCTGAGTATTCTGATGAAACCCTGACCGGAACGACGGGAATTTGGGATCAGATGCATAAACTATTCAAAAAAAATAAAAAATTAAAAAAACATGTTGACAAATGTGGGAAAGTGTATTATACTTCTAACTGTGTTAAGGAAATACACAAAACACAAATGCGCGAGTGGCTCAGTTGGTGGAGCGCGACCTTGCCAAGGTCGAGGCCGCGGGTTCGAGTCCCGTCTCGCGCTTTTTTTATTGCACGGATTTGATTCCTGCAGAGAGAGACTTACGATTTTTCGTGAAGAGCTCTCCTGCAGGAATTTTTTTGAAAAGTACTTGCATTTTCCTCCGCCTGAGGGAGGCGGAGGTGGAGGCCATCCGGCCGCGTCTGAATTTTAACGGGGAGTGGCTTCCCACCCATCTGATGAATCACGAGGTGAAAAAGAGAGTGACCGGAGGGAAGCATCGGGTTATTTATCACGCTAATTGCTGAGAAGAATCTTTCGCAGGGAAGAAACCATAAAGGAACCGGCAGGGCAGATAAGCCGCAATGGAAAATTTGCTCTGCCGGTTCTTTTTCGTTGCACTGAAAGAGGAAATAAGCTATACTTGGGAGTATGGAAAACTATGAAAGAAAAGAGGAAAATCAATGAAACACACAGGAAACATTTCACCGGCGGCTTATGAGCTGAATGCCAGAATGCCGCTGAAAGAAGCCATTCCCCTTGGGCTTCAGCATGTGCTGGCCATGTTTGTGGGGAATCTGACGCCGCTGCTGATTATCACCGGGGCATGCGGTCTGGGAGCAGGCAGCGAATATGCCCAGCTTCAGGTCTCGATTCTGCAGAATGCCATGCTGGTGGCAGGGATTGTGACACTTATTCAGCTGTTTTCCATTGGACCGGTGGGTGGAAATGTACCGATTATCATGGGTACCAGCTCGGGCTTTCTCGGAGTCTGCAACAGTGTGGCAGCGACCATGGGAGGCGGTGTGCTGGCATATGGCGCCATTTTGTGCGCCTGTCTCATCGGTGGTCTTTTTGAGGGCGTTCTTGGATTCTGTCTGAAGCCTCTGCGGAGATTTTTCCCGCCTGTGGTCACCGGAACTGTTGTTCTTTCCATCGGTCTTTCCCTGATTGCGGTGGGGGTCAATTCCTTTGGCGGCGGAAGCTCAGCGGCAGATTTCGGCTCTCTGGAGAATCTGTTTGTGGGAGCCGTGGTACTGATTGTTATTGTGGTGCTGAAGCACGGGACCAGGGGGATTGCCAGTTCTTCTTCGATTTTGATTGGGATTCTTGTGGGTTATCTTGTCTGTGTGATTATGGGCATGGTGCTTCCTGTTACCGGTGTGACGGCGGATGGGGTGGAATATACCAAGGCCTGGGTGATCAACTGGGACAAAATTGCCCGGGCAGACTGGTTTGCCGTGCCGAAGCTGATGCCGGTGAAGCTGGTTTTTGACTGGCGCGCGGTACTGCCGATCCTGATTATGTTTGTTGTGACAGCGGTTGAGACGGTTGGCGATATTTCAGGTGTGATGGAAGGCGGCCTTGGCCGGGAAGCCACAGATGAAGAACTGTCCGGCGGTGTGGTCTGTGATGGTCTGGGATCCAGCTTTGCGGCTCTGTTCGGTGTGCTGCCCAACACGTCCTTCAGCCAGAATGTGGGTCTGGTTGCCATGACGAAGGTTGTAAACCGTTATGCACTGGCTACCGGAGCTGTTTTCCTGATTCTCTGCGGACTGTTTCCGAAGCTGGCGGCTCTGATTTCCATTATGCCCCAGAGTGTGCTGGGCGGAGCGGCAGTTATGATGTTTTCATCCATTGTCATGAGCGGTATTCAGCTGATTACGAAGAATCCGGTGACACCCAGAACCATCACCATTGTATCCGTTGCTTTGGGACTGGGATACGGAATCGGCGCCAACAGCGGGATTCTGTCTCATCTGCCCCAGCTGATTCAGTTGATTTTCGGGGGCTCCGGCATTGTTCCGGCGGCTCTGATGGCCATTGTGCTGAATATTGTGTTGCCTGAAACCAAAGAAAACCCGTAAAGCTCCCGGAGAGCAGAAACGGATTGGAGGTAAAACGTGTTTACAGTAAGAGAATTTCGAAAAGTTCAGAGTCTGGAGGAGGCTTATGAACTGAACCAGAAGCGTTCCAACCGGGTGGTTGGGGGCATGCTCTGGATGAAGATGGGGAGCAAACCCTGCGGGACGCTGATCGATCTGTCCGGTCTGGGGCTGGATCAGATTGAAGAGACGGCGGAGGAGTTTCGGATCGGATGTATGGTTTCTCTGCGGGATCTGGAGCTGCATGCAGGCCTGGATGTCTATACCCGGGGGGCGGTCCGGGAAAGCCTGCGCCACATTGTGGGCATACAGTTTCGGAATACCGCCACGGTGGGAGGCAGTATTTTCGGAAGATTCGGATTTTC
>JAXEJQ010000057.1:0-32737 GCA_034101475.1 Candidatus Limivivens sp. | reverse complement strand
GCAGATCACGCCTGCCAGAGTAAAGGAAATAAAAGGAATTTACGGATTATAATATATCTTATTATTACATATGGAAAATGTCCGGCCCCGCACGGTACTGTGCGGGGCCGGTTTTGTTGTATACAGGAGGAACCTATGCCGGGAAAACAGGGAGAAATCAGTCCTGTTCGTAGGGTTCATTTACCTGAATCACACCGCAGGCAATTTTTTTTCCGGAATTCCCGGAAGGCTGCGTTTTGAAATCATCCGGCATAGAATGCACAATCACTGTATGCCCTTTCAGTTCATGGGGCAGAAAACGATTGGTGTAGAAAAGCTGCATCGCGTAACCGCCGCAGCCGAAAAGCGGCGGTAAGTCGCCGGCGTGCTGCGGATGCTGACAATGCTGGGGATTGTAATGCGTTCCTGCGTCTGCAAAGGGATCTTCCTTTGTGCCCTGGCACTGCTCGCCTTCATGGATATGGAAACCAAAGATCTTTTCTGTACAGCTTCCTTCCATGAAAGGAAGTCCGGCTGCTTCCGCAGCCACCAAAGTTCCGTCCCAGAAAGGATAGAAGTAGACAGTGCCATGGATATCCGGGAATTTGTCACTGCCATAAAGAAGGGCAGAGGCCTGGGGAGCTGTCTGCAGAAGCATCCCAAGGGCTTTGGACAATTCTGTGCGCATTTGCTCTATTTTCCGCAGGGCGGGCAGGACACCGGCGCGTCAAAGGAAGGATTAAATGCGTAAACATTTTTGATGTCCAGATCTTCCTGCACCTTCCGAAGCGTTTCCCCGAAACGCTGGAAATGCACGATCTCCCTGGCTCGCAGGAACCGGATCGGATCGCAGACGTCAGGATCTTTGACCATGCGGAGAATATTGTCGTAGGTCGAACGGGCCTTCTGTTCCGCAGCCAGGTCCTCGGTAAGGTCTGTGATGGGATCGCCCTTTACCTGGAATTCACAGGAATTGAAGGGGACGCCTCCGGCAGCCATGGGCCAGATACCTACGGTGTGATCCACATAGTAGGGACCGAAGCCTGCCTTTTCGATTTCTTCCGGAGTGAGACCGCGGGTGAGCTGGTGAACGATGGTGGCAACAATCTCTAAATGTGCCAGTTCCTCGGTACCGATATCGGTCAAAGTTCCCATAGCAACCCGGTTCGGCATGGAGTATCGCTGGGAAAGATAACGCATGGAAGCGCCCATCTCTCCATCGGGACCTCCGGACACCAAAAGGATAGAAAAGATTGGTCGAAACCAAGGGGCGGATCAGCAGATGACCTGAAGAGCGCCGGTATTGGTATCGATCACGTAGCCGCCGATCTTAATATCTGCCGGAATCAGCGGATGGTTCCGGATGGTCTGGACCGTATCCTTTACGGATTGTTCAACGGTATCGAATCCGGCCAGCCATTTTTCAAAGTCTATGCCGCAGTATTTCATCAGGTCAATGGATTCCTGGGATATGCCGCGCTTTTTCATGTGATGGATCATCATTTCACTGTCAATGTGCTGTACGCCGCAGTCCGTGTGACCGATTACCATGACTTCTTCCACCCCAAGCTCAATAATCGCGACCAGAAGGCTGCGGATCACGCTTCCAAAAGGATTGGTGACAACGCCGCCTGCGTTTTTGATGATTTTGACATCACCGTTTTTCAGGCCGAGGGCGGCAGGAAGCAGTTCCACCAGGCGGGTGTCCATACAGGTGAGAATGGCAAGCTTTTTATTGGGATATTTGCTGGCAGCATATTTTTCGTAGGCTTTCTCTTCTACAAAGCGTCGGTTATAGGCAAGTATTTCATCAATCATGGGGATGCCCTCCTTTGAAAAAAGTAGTTCAAACTGGTAACTGTTCAGAGCCAGGCATTTTGGAGGGTGGCTTTGAACAGTTACAGGATAACATAATTTCCCTGAAAAATCTACAGGGAATGCAGGGCCTCCCATTCAGGCAGGTGGGAGGAAAAGTAGGATGAAAGCTGATTTCCGATGTGAAGAGAAAGGCGATTTTGGAAAGCTGCTTTTTCCTGCGGAAGGATTTCCATGAAAGGACGCGCCGTTCCGTTTTCGCAGATAAGCTGAGAGGGGAGAGCGGTGAAAGGCTGTCTGACTGCCATCTTAATTTCCTTGCTTGAGAGTGTTTGAATCAGTTTATGCGCCAGAGGAGAAAAGGGATACAAAAAACGGTGTCAGGATTCTTTCCCGGAAAGGCATATTCTGTACGGGGCTTCGAATAGGATACTGTCAGAAAGAAGCTCTGTGGAAGCAGGGATATTTATGGAAGCCGGAAAATGCAGGATCGGGGCAGCCTATATCCGCGTATCTACCGAGGATCAGACGGAATATTCGCCGGACAGCCAGCTGAAAATGATCCGGAAATATGCAAAGGGTGCAGACATCGAACTGTCGGAAGAATTTATTTTTCTGGATGAAGGGATCAGTGGACGCAGTGCGGAGAAACGGCCGGGCTTTCTGAGAATGGTCGGTCTGGCGAAACAGAAGCCCAGACCCTTTGACGTGATTTTGTTATGGAAGTTTTCCAGGTTTGCAAGAAGCAGACAGGACAGCATTCTGTACAAATCCATGCTCCGTAAAGAATGTGGAATCGAAGTAATTTCCATCACGGAGCAGCTGTCTGATGACCCGACCTCCATTCTGATTGAGGCACTGCTGGAGGCCATGGATGAGTATTATTCCATTAATCTGGCCCAGGAAGTGCGAAGAGGAATGAACGAGAAATTTTCCAGAGGCGGCGTGGTCTCCATTCCTCCCTTTGGCTATCGGATGGGAGAGGGATGCTTTGAGATCGACAGCGAAAAAGCAGCGCTTGTCCGAATGATCTATGCCGATTTCCTGAATGGGGAATCGTACCGGAGAATTGCGGAAAAGCTCAATGAAATGGGAGTACGCTCAAACAGGGGAAACCTGTTTGAAAGCCGCACAGTGGAATACATTCTTTCCAATCCGGTATATCTGGGAAAGCTGCGCAGAAATCTGGAGGGGCATGATCCCACAGACCGTTTTCATCAGGGAGAACGGGTTACGGTTGTGGATGGGGAACATGAACCGCTTCTGGAGGAGGAAATTTTTCAGAAAGCTCAGGAACGGATTCGGGAGATCCGAAGAAGCCATGGGAAAAATGCCAGAGTGTCGGATGCAGATTTTATGCTGCGGGGACTGGTGCGCTGCAGTGACTGTGGTTCCGTTCTTACGAGAACGGCCGGAGGGAAGGCGTTGCAGTGCTGCAAATATGCCAGGGGACAGTGCAGAGTGAGTCATTACGCAGGGCTGGAGAGGCTGAACCGGGCGGTACTGGACAGGATAAAAATGGATTTTACAGGTGCAGACCAAGAGATCTGCATATCTGTGAAAAAGCGGGAGAAGAAGCAGGAGACTGCGGAGATTATGCTGGAGCGGGAACGGAAACGGCTGGAACGGGTGAAGGAGGCGTACCTGTCCGGAATTGACAGCCTGGAAGAATATCAGCAGAAAAAGACGGAAATGATCCGAAAGATAGAAAAGATAAGGCAATCGCAGAACAAAAGAAACGGAGCGGATATTGAAAAAAAGAATGCGGCAGCACGGCCGGAAAAAAAGGACGCGGAAGCACGGCAGGAAGAAAGCACGAAAAACGGACGTTTTGTTATTCCGCTGGACAGTCTGGCAGATCTGCTTGGATCCGGAAAAATCAGTGAAGCGGCCAAGAATGAAATCCTGCGGGCTTTTGTAACGAAGATTGTGTTCAGCAGGGAACAGGGGACGATCTGTATCTTTTACGGCTCTTCGGGTAAGGAAGGATAAAAAAATGAAACAGATGTTCGAATATCCTTTGGGGGTTGGGACCTCCATACTGACTCATAATAATCTGGGCGATTTTCGCGTTGGGTGTTTTAATGTTTACCGGATACTGAAGCCGCTTTTCATAATTCCACATATCAGCTGCATCCTCCTTCCCACGGCCATTGCTGGTGAATCCATGCCCACTGGTCGGATTCATAGAGATTGATGGTATCCACGGTCAGCGGACCGAAACGGCGGGCATATTCCATCAGGGCCTCGTTTCGGAGACCGGAATATTTCCGGAAATATTCCAGCGCATCGTGGTCACATGGATGGGTATCCAGATACAGCTGGATGTCGTCGACGGCAAAGCTTACCTGATTGATATAGTCGAAAAGCTGGCTGCGGGACGGCAGGGCGCGGCTGGAAGAATTCACCGGACGGGAATATCCGGGCTGTCCGCAGCTTCTGGATGGCTGAGAGCAGTGGTTCGGATGATTCATTTCCAGGCGCCTCCTTTCCCGCAGAATGGGAGGCAGAGCTCCGGAAAAATGGTTCCCATCTGAAGCCCTTTGCAGGGCTCAAAGGTGTCATGAAAGGTCTGCCAGGGCACATAGGCCACAGCCAGAGAAAGTTTCTCCGGTATGGGCCGATTTTGTCCTCCGGCGCACTGGCAGCAGTTCTGGTTTTGCATAAAAGCTCCTTTCGGATTCCATGAAAGACTCTTCTTTATCAGTTTATGAAAAGAGGAAGGAATGGTGACTGGAGCTGCAGCAGCTGTTGCCTGGAAGCTCGGAAAGTTTATTTTGCGGAAGAAAACATGGTTTCTACGTAGTTTCGCATTTGTTCCCGGCTGTGTACCTGCCGGGAGCCGTTGATATACGGAAGTTGTTCCGGTTCAGGCAGACTTGCAAAACGGTTCAGCACATCCGGATGTTCCGCCAGCTCCATCAGAAATCCGATGGGCAGATCCTGATTGTCAATCATAGCGCGCCTCCTGTCGGTCCGGTTCCTGTATTTGCTCCGGAATCGTCTTGCCGGATTCCGGCATTTCCTCCGGTATATGGGAAATGCCGTCGGTGGGTTTTGGCAGGTCTATTTCGGGGATATTCCCATCATCGTAACGGTTCTTTTTCTGAGACATTAAAAAGACTCCTTTCTTTTTCTTTATACGGAGAGCATGCGCAGAAGACGGAGGAATTATTCCCTATTTATATTTTGAAAAAAGTGTGCTATGATAAAAGCCATACAAATTGCCGGAAAACGGGATCCGGCAGAAAAGAACCAGAAAGGAACTGCGTATGAGCCAAATGAAAAAAAGAACGTCGGCGGCCGGACGAAAATCCGGGACTGCTTTGCGATATTATGATTATAACCTGCTGGCGAGTGTGATTCTGCTTACCTGTTTCGGGCTGGTGATGCTGTATAGTACCAGCTCTTATGAAGCGACAGTGACCTTCGGCGATGATATGTACTATTTTAAACGGCAGGCCATCATCAGCGGCTTTTGCCTTGTGATGATTCTGTTTGCGTCACAGGTTGATTATCATATTTACGTCCGGTTTGCTCCGGCGTTGTTTGTTATTGCCAATCTGCTTCAGATTGCGACGAAATTCATTGGAACAGAGATCTATGGGGCGAAGCGGTGGATCTATATCGGATCGCTGTCGATTCAGCCTGCAGAGATTGCCAAGGTGGCAGTTATCCTGTATCTGCCGCTGGTGATTGTGAAACTGGGAAGGAATATGAGAGGGGTGAAGGCTCCTGCAGTGGTACTGGGACTGGGAGCTTTTACTTCCTTTTGCACCTTTTATTTTACGGATAATCTGAGTACGGCCCTGATTATCGCGGGAATTACGGTGGTATTGATTTTTGTGGCCCATCCTCAGACAAAGCCCTTCCTGCTGGGAGGGACCGCTCTGATGGTGACAGGTGTTCTTGGGGTGCGCTATCTGGCATCCACCCTGACCAGCAGTGAGAACTTCCGTCTTCGCCGTCTGATGGTATGGCTGGATCCGGAGGCTTATTCCGATGTGGGAGGTTACCAGATTCTTCAGGCACTGTATGCCATTGGTTCCGGAGGATTTTTCGGAAAAGGCCTGGGAAACAGTACGCAGAAGCTGGAAGCCCTTCCGGAAGCGCAGAACGATATGATTTTTGCCATTGTCTGTGAAGAACTGGGGGTATTCGGCGCAGCCATGCTGACCCTGATGTTCGTGTTCCTGCTGTACCGGCTTCTGTTTATTGCGCAGAATGCGCCGGATCTTCTGGGATCTCTGATCGTTACGGGGATTTTCGCCCATATCGCGCTGCAGGTGGTCCTGAATATTATGGTAGTGATCAATCTGATTCCGACGACGGGAATTACCCTTCCCTTTGTCAGTTACGGGGGGACGTCGGTCCTGTTTCTAATGGTGGAGATGGCGATTGCCCTGTCGGTGTCGCGGCAGATCCGGCTGCGGGAGGAAGAGGAAATGGTGAATCTTCCGGAATAGTCCGCAGGTATAGGAAAAAGAATCATTTTTCCCTTGACAAATCATAGGATGGGATATATACTTTGATCGTCAAACTATTTGAAACTAAACGGAAATGTCTGCTGATGCAGACATCACCAATAATAAAAGTCGATTGCTAACGCAATCGCCCCGTATTCGCAATTCGCTCCGTTGCTTGCTCATACGGGTAGCCCGTCCAATATCCATGTGTCTGCGCATGCAAGTATGCTTCACCACATGGCTGCTGTCCGGAACTTTTATATTAAAATGAATTAAAATAAGGGAGAATGAAAACGATGTTGGAAAAAATGAAAGAAATTATTGCAGAACAGTTAAGCTGCGAGGCAGAGGAGATTACCGAGTCCACCTCCTTCAAGGATGATCTGGGAGCAGATTCCCTGGATCTGTTTGAACTGGTTATGGCTCTGGAAGATGAATATTCCGTGGAGATTCCCTCTGAGGATCTGGAAGAGCTGACCACGGTAGGCGCGGTGATGGATTATCTGAGAAATAAAGGTGTAGAGGCATAATCGTTTCCGAAGCAGAAAGAACAGGAGGAGTTTATGCAGACGAGAGTAACAGAACTTTTGGGAATCCGGTATCCGATTATTCAGGGCGGTATGGCCTGGGTGGCAGAATCCCATCTGGCGGCAGCGGTATCCGCAGCAGGCGGTCTGGGACTGATCGGAGCTGCCAGTGCGCCGGGAGAAGTGGTACGCAGATACATACAGGAGATTAAAGCCCAGACGGATAAGCCCTTTGGCGTCAATGTTATGCTGTTAAGTCCCCACGCCGACGAAGTCGCAAAGGTGGTTGTGGAGGAAGGCGTCAAAGTCGTTACCACAGGAGCCGGAAATCCGGAGAAATATATGGAGATGTGGAAGGCTGCCGGAGTGAAGGTGATTCCGGTGGTGGCCAGCGTGGCTCTGGCGCGACGTATGGAAAAGTACGGTGCGGATGCTGTGGTTGCGGAGGGAATGGAGTCCGGCGGACATATCGGTTCTCAGACGACGATGACACTGGTTCCTCAGGTTGTGGACGCAGTGGATATTCCGGTGATTGCAGCCGGCGGTATTGGTGACGGCAGAGGTTTTGCTGCAGCGATGATGCTGGGAGCAGAGGCTGTGCAGATGGGAACCCGGTTTGTGGTGGCCAGGGAGTCCATTGTCCATCAGAATTACAAGGACCGTGTGATCGGTGCAAAGGATATTGATTCTGTTGTGACAGGAACTACCACCGGGCATCCGGTACGCTGTCTGAGAAATCAGATGACAAGGGAATATCTGAAGCTGGAAAAAGAAGGAGCAACCTTTGAAGAACTGGAAAAAATGACCCTCGGTTCTCTGCGGAAGGCGGTTATGGAGGGTGATGTTTCCGGCGGAACCGTTATGGCCGGGCAGATTGCCGGTCTGGTGAAAAAGGAACAGAGCTGTCAGGAAATGATTGAGGAAATTATGACGGAGGCGGAAAAGCTTTTGCATATTGGCTGAGTATGGCGGACGCCGCAGGAGGCGGCGTCCATTCTTTTCTTTGAATACTTTGAATATCAAAATGATTTGTATGCCGCTTGCGGCAGAGATACACGATAATATTTCATTGAGGACTGTTATTTTATGGGTAAAATTGCATTTGTATTCCCGGGGCAGGGCGCCCAGTATGTGGGAATGGGAAAAGATTTTTATGAACAGATTCCGGCCTGCCGGGAAGTGTTTGAACTTGCCTCCCGGGCTTCCGGCCTGGATATTCCGGGTTTGTGCTTTGAAGAAAATGAGAAGCTTCATATTACTGAATATACGCAGATCGCCATGCTGACGGTGTCAGCGGCAATTTTAAGGGCGCTGGAGGAACAGGGTGTTCATTCCCAGGTGAATGCGGGACTGAGCCTGGGAGAATACGGAGCTCTGCTGGCTTCCGGTGTGCTGGAGATGGAGGATGCTTTCCGGGTCGTGCGCCAGAGAGGAATTCTGATGCAGGAAGCTGTCCCCACAGGCGGAGCCATGGCGGCTGTTCTGGGCCTGGAGGGCGGAATCATTGCAAAGATCTGTGAAAAAACAGCGGGAATCGTTTCAGTGGCAAATTATAACTGTCCGGGACAGATTGTGATTACCGGGGAAGAACAGGCGGTGGCAGCCGCATCAGAGAGTCTGAAAGCAGCAGGGGCAAAACGGGTGGTGCCGCTGAACGTCAGCGGACCGTTTCACAGTGCCATGCTGAAAACGGCGGGAGAGAAACTTGGAAAGGTTCTGGAGGAAGTGGAGATTCATGAAATCCGCACACCGTACCTTACCAATGTGACTGGCGATTATGTTGCGGACACCGGGCAGATCCGGCAGCTTCTGGCAAAACAAGTGTCTTCCTCCGTGCTCTGGCAGCAGAGTGTGGAACGGATGATTGCCGATGGAGTGATTCTTTTTGTGGAAATCGGACCCGGAAAGACTCTGACCGGATTTTTGAGAAAAATCAACCGCAGTGTACGCGGAGTCAATATTGAAACCATGGAGGACCTGGAGAAGGCCGTAAAAATCATAAGTGAGGAAACTGTATGTTAGAAAAGAAAGTAGCGCTTGTCACAGGCGCAGGCCGTGGGATCGGCAGAGAGATTGCGCTGACTCTGGCCGCAAAGGGCGCCTTTGTCATTATAAATTATCAGGGATCGAAGGAACGGGCAGAAGAGGTTCTGCGCATCATCCGGGAAAACGGCGGAGACGGAGCGGTATATCAGTGCAATGTGGCAGATTATGCACAGACGGAAGAGATGATGAAAAATCTGATCGCCGCATATCAGCATATTGATATTCTGGTCAACAATGCCGGAATTACCAGGGATGGACTGATCATGAAAATGTCGGAGGAGGATTTTGACAGGGTCCTGGAAACGAATCTGAAAGGAACCTTTAACACCATCCGTCATCTGACCAGACAGATGCTGAAGCAGAAAAGCGGAAGAATTATCAATATTTCATCGGTATCCGGTGTTCTGGGTAATGCGGGCCAGGCCAATTACGCGGCTTCCAAGGCGGGTGTCATCGGGCTGACCAAATCCATGGCGAGAGAACTGGCAAGCAGAGGAATTACCGTTAACGCCATTGCACCGGGGTTTATCGATACTGATATGACCAGTGTGCTTTCTGATTCCGTAAAGCAGGCTGCCGTGACCCAGATTCCTCTGGGACATTTCGGAAAGCCGGCAGATGTGGCGGAGGCAGCGGCTTTTCTGGCATCTGACGCGGCAGGATATATTACCGGACAGGTTCTTTGTGTGGACGGCGGAATGGCAATGTAAAAGTGGGAGGAAAGCATGAGAAGAGTCGTTGTAACCGGAATGGGAGCGATTACGCCGGCAGGTCTGAGCGTAGCGAGCTTCTGGAACAGTGTGAAAGAAAAGAAAACGGGTTTTGGACCGATTACGAAATTTGATGTAACAGATTATAAAGTAAAGCTGGCGGCAGAAGTGAAGGGGTTTAACCCCAAAGATTATATGGATCCCAAGTCTGCGAGACGGATGGAAACTTTCAGCCAGTATGCGGTGGCAGCTGCGAAGGAAGCGCTGGAGGATTCCGGCATTTCCATGGAACAGGAAGATCCCTACCGGGTCGGCGTTTCCATCGGCTCCGGAATCGGAAGCCTCCAGGCGGCAGAGCGGGATTATGAGAAAATCCTGACAAAAGGGCCTTCCAGAGTGAATCCGCTGCTGGTTCCCATGATGATTTCCAATATGGCAGCCGGAAATGTGTCCATCGCCTTCGGTTTAAAAGGGAAGAGCATCAATGTGGTAACGGCATGTGCTACAGGTACCAACTCCATCGGAGAAGCATACCGGAGTATTCAGTACGGGGAGGCGGATGTGATGGCTGCCGGCGGTACGGAAGCCAGTATCTGTCCTCTGGGGGTTGCCGGTTTTACAGCGCTGACTGCCTTGTCCACCTGTGAGGATCCGAAAAGATGCTCCATTCCCTTCGATAAGGACCGGAGCGGATTCGTCATGGGCGAAGGCGCTGCTGTGGTGATCCTGGAGGAACTGGAGCATGCGAAGAAACGCGGCGCAAAGATTCTGGCAGAGGTGGTTGGATACGGCTGCAGCAGTGATGCCTATCACATTACCTCTCCGGCAGAGGATGGAGACGGAGCAGCCAGGGCCATGGAGAATGCCATCCGGGATGCCGGTATTGAGAAAGAGGAGATCCGGTATATCAATGCCCATGGAACCAGTACGCATCACAATGACCTTTTCGAAACCCGGGCAATCAAAAAGCTCTTCGGAGAACATTCGAAAAATCTGTATGTGAATTCCACAAAATCCATTGTGGGCCATATGCTGGGAGCGGCTGGGGCCATTGAGTTCATCACCTGCGTAAAAGAGCTTGAGGAAGGCTATATCCATCCCACGGTGGGATTTTCCGAGAGCGAAGGGGAAATGGATCTGAATTATGTAAAGGATGAAGGCATTCATACAGAGTTCACCTATGCGCTGAGCAATTCTCTGGGCTTTGGCGGTCACAATGCCAGTATTCTTGTGAAAAAATACCGGGAGGAAGCATAATGGAAATCGAACAGGTACTGATGCTGATTGACCGGGTTTCTTCTTCGAAGCTGACCAGTTTTTATTTTGAAGAAGGAAATCTGAAAGTTTCCATGAAAAAGAAGCCGGAGACCCTTATAAAAGGCGGGACAGAAGCCGGAAAAACCGGTATCGTTTCACAGGAGCCGGCACAGGAAGCCCAGACTGTTGAGGGGAAAACGATCGAATCTCCTCTGGTAGGAACCTTTTACAGCAGTCCGTCTCCGGATGCAGAGCCCTTTGTGAAAGTGGGCGATCAGGTAAAAAAAGGTCAGGTTCTGGGAATTATTGAAGCAATGAAACTGATGAATGAAGTGGAGAGCGATTATGAAGGCACCGTCGAGGCTATTCTGGTGGAAAATGAACAGATGGTAGAATACGGCCAGCCGTTATTCGTAATTCGTTAGGAGGCAGTTATGTCCGTATATACAACAAAAGAGATTATGGAAATCATTCCGCACCGGCAGCCTATGCTGCTGATTGATACCATTGAAGAAATCGAAGAGGGAAAGCGCGGTGTTGGGAAAAAGTGTGTCAGTTATAATGAACCGTATTTTGGAGGTCATTTTCCTCAGGAACCGGTGATGCCGGGAGTTCTGATTGTGGAGGCTCTGGCACAGGTAGGCGCGGTGGTTATGCTGTCCTGCCCGGAATTTAAAGGGAAAACAGCGTATTTTGCGTCCATTGACAAGTGTAAATTCCGCCGGAAGGTGGTGCCGGGGGATGTCCTGATGCTGGAAGTGGAGATGATCAAGCGCAAGGGCCCCATGGGCGTTGGAAAGGCGACGGCGACGGTGAATGGCGAAACGGCGGTATCTGCGGAGCTTACCTTTGCCATCGGTTAAAGGAGTGGTAGAATGTTTCAGAAAATACTGATTGCAAACCGGGGAGAGATCGCAGTGCGGATTATCCGTGCCTGCCGGGAGCTGGGCATCAAGACGGTGGCCGTATATTCCCAGGCGGACAGTGAAGCCCTGCATACCCAGCTGGCAGATGAGGCCATCTGTATTGGCCCGGCGAAAAGCAGTGACTCCTATCTGAATATGGAGCGGATTATCAGCGCTACCATTGCAGCCAAAGCAGATGCGATTCATCCGGGCTTTGGATTTCTTTCTGAGAACAGTAAATTTGCGGAAATGTGCGAAAAGTGCAAAATTGCTTTTATTGGCCCGCCTCCGGAGGTCATGACAAAAATGGGGAATAAATCCGAAGCCCGTTCGACCATGAGAAATGCGGGGGTACCCGTGGTTCCCGGTACCAGGGAAGCCGTATATGACGCAAAAAGAGGACTGGAACTGGCCGGGGAGATCGGCTTTCCGGTCATGATCAAAGCCTCTTCTGGCGGGGGAGGAAAAGGAATGCGGGTTTCCGAGACTCCCGGGGATTTTATGGAGAATTTTAAAACTGCCCAGATGGAGTCGGTCAAAGGCTTCGGCGACAATACCATGTACATTGAAAAATATGTGAAAAATCCAAGACACATTGAATTTCAGATTCTTGCGGATAAGTTCGGGAATGTGGTTCAGCTTGGAGAGCGTGACTGTTCCATTCAGCGAAATCATCAGAAGGTGATTGAGGAATCCCCCAGTCCGGCTCTGTCTGCCGATCTGCGGGCAAGGATGGGTGCGGAGGCCGTCTGCGCTGCACGTGCCGCCGGTTATGAAAATGCCGGAACCATTGAATTTCTGCTGGATGAGGATCAGAATTTTTACTTCATGGAAATGAATACCCGGATCCAGGTGGAACATCCGGTGACAGAAATGGTGTCCGGAGTGGATCTGATTAAAGAACAGATTTCCATCGCGGCAGGCAGGCCATTAAGCGTCACACAGGAGGATATCCGCCTGCAGGGCCATGCTATGGAATGTAGGATCAACGCGGAAGATCCTTCCAGACATTTTCGTCCCTGCCCGGGAACCCTGCAGGAGGTTCATCTTCCGGGAGGCTTTGGTGTGCGGATTGACTCGGCAGTTTACAGCGGATATGAAATTCCGCCCTATTACGATTCCATGATTGCCAAGGTGATCGTACATGACAAGACCAGGGAAGGCGCCATCGATAAAATGCGCAGTACCCTTGGAGAGCTGATTCTGGACGGTGTGACGACGAATCTGGATTTTCAGTATGAGATATTGAATGACGCAGATTTCCAGAAGGGAAATTTTAATACTTCATTTATTGAGACACATTTTCCGCAGTGTATCGGATAGCCAACTGCGAATCTGTTCGCTGATTTTGGCGGTTCGTTTTGCAGAGGAGAAGATTTATGGCAAAATTAAGGGATATGTTTAAGAAAACGTCCTATCTGTCTCTTGGGCGAAACCAGGAAGAAAAAGCGCAGGAGTCCGGTCGGGATGCAGAAGAGCCTTCCGTGCCGGAAGGGCTTTGGGTCAAATGTCCAAAATGCGGAGAGCTGATTTACAAGCAGGATGTGATTGAACATTTTTATGTCTGTCCGAAGTGCGGCGGGTATTTTCGAATTAAGACAAAGACCCGGATCCGAATGGTGGCAGATAAGGGAAGCTTTGAGGAGTGGGGAAGTGAAATACCGGATCAGAACCCGCTGGATTTCCCCGGGTATGAAGAAAAGCTGGAGGAAACCCGCCGGAAATGTCATCTGAAGGAAGCGGTAACCATCGGCCGGGCACGGATCGGCGGAAATGAAACGGTACTTGGCGTCTGTGATGCCAGGTTTCTGATGAGCAGTATGGGCTATGTGGTGGGTGAGCGGATTACCCAGGCCATTGAGCGGGCCACCAGCCTGGGACTTCCGGTGGTTCTGTTCTGCTGCTCCGGCGGTGCGCGGATGCAGGAGGGGATCATTTCCCTGATGCAGATGGCAAAGACTTCCGCAGCCATTCAAAAGCATTCGGAGGCCGGATTGTTCTATCTTACCGTTCTGACGGATCCGACTACCGGCGGTGTGACAGCGAGCTTTGCCATGCTGGGCGATGTGATTCTGGCAGAACCGGGTGCGCTGATCGGATTTGCCGGTCCGCGGGTGATTGCCCAGACCATCGGCGAGAAGCTGCCGGAGGGCTTCCAGAGAGCGGAGTTCCTGGTGGAAAAGGGAATTATTGACGGGATTGTGGAGAGGGAAAACCTGAGGGTGACCATCGGCAGACTGCTTCAGATGCATCAGAAGAAAAAGGGGTATGCAAACTGGACCATTGCCGGAGAAACGACGCCTGCGGTGCAGCCGGAACTGGACGGGGAAGCGGCCCGGACAGCGGCATGGGAACGGGTGGAGCGCTCCAGAAGTGCCAAAAGGCCCACCAGTCTGGATTATATAAAAGCCATTTTTGACGATTTTATGGAACTTCATGGAGATCGGGCCTTTCGGGATGACGGGGCGGTTGTCGGAGGGCTTGCCTGGCTGGACGGGCAGGCGGTTACGGTAATCGGACAGCAGAAGGGAAAAAACACAAAAGAGAATATCAGCCGGAATTTTGCCATGGTTTCTCCGGAAGGTTATCGGAAAGCACTGCGGCTTATGAAGCAGGCAGAGAAATTCGGGCGGCCCATCATTAATTTTGTGGATACTCCGGGAGCAGCCTGCGGAATCGGAGCAGAAGAGCGGGGCCAGGGAGAAGCCATTGCCCGAATCCTGATGGAAATGGCGGGACTGACCGTTCCGGTGCTGTCCATCGTCATCGGGGAAGGAGGCAGCGGCGGTGCCCTGGGACTTGCAGTGGCAAATGAAGTCTGGATGATGGAAAACGCCACCTATTCCATTCTTTCTCCGGAGGGCTTTGCATCGATTCTGTGGAAGGACGGCAAACGTGCCAGAGAAGCCTCTGAAGTGATGAAAATTACGGCGGAGGATCTGAAAAAGCTGGAGATTGTTGAGCTGGTGGTTCCGGAGAGAGAGCCTGCCCGGGAAGAAACGGTTCCGGAGCTGGCAGCGTTCTTAAAGCTGCATATGAAGGAATTTCTGGAGCGGATGAGTGGATTTACGCCGGAAGAACTGGCACAGCAGCGCTATGAAAGATTTCGCAGATACTGAAGAAAAGCAGGATGCAGGGAGGATTTTTATGGATAGAAAACCATTGAGAATAGGAGAGCTTTGCGCGCGGATTCCGGTTATTCAGGGCGGTATGGGTGTGGGAGTCAGCCTGTCCGGTCTTGCAGGAGCAGTGGCTTCCTGCGGAGGCATCGGCGTTCTTTCTTCTGCGCAGATCGGGTTTCGCACGCCGGGATTTGAGCAGAATCCCTTTGAGACTAACCTGAAAGCCCTGACGGAGGAGATCCGCAGGGCAAGAGAGCTGGCGAACGGCGGAGTTCTGGGAGTCAATATCATGGTTGCCACAAAAAACTATGCCGAATATGTGAAGACAGCGGTGAAGGCGGGCATTGATCTGATTATTTCCGGGGCGGGACTTCCGGTGGAACTCCCGGCTCTGACTGCCGGATCAGGAACCAAAATTGCACCGATTGTTTCTACGGTGAAATCTGCCAATGTAATCTGCCGGCTCTGGGAACGGAAGTATCAGAAAATTCCGGATCTGGTGGTCATCGAGGGACCGAAGGCGGGAGGTCATCTGGGGTTTACTCCGGAGCAGCTTCAGGAGTACACACCCGCCCGTTATGAAGAAGAGATCCGGGATATCATCCGCCTGGTGAAGGAGCATGGAAAAAAACACGGCTGTGAGATTCCGGTGGCAGTAGCCGGCGGAATTTATGACCGGAAAGATCTGGAGCATGCCCTGGAACTGGGCGCGGATGCGGTGCAGATGGGAACAAGATTTGTGACCACCTATGAGTGTGATGCCAGCACTGCCTATAAGCAGACCTATCTGGACGCAGAAGAGGCGGATATTGAGATCGTAAAGAGTCCGGTGGGAATGCCCGGGCGCGCCATCCACAATCGTTTTCTGGAAGCTGCGAAAGCCGATCCGGGAGTGAAGGGCCGCTGCTACCGCTGCCTGGAACACTGCAACCCGGCAGCTGCGCCCTACTGCATTACAAAGGCATTGATTGCGGCCGTGAAGGGACAGACTGAGGAAGGACTGCTGTTCTGCGGAAGCAATGCCTGGCGGGCAGAGAAGCTGGAACACGTGGCAGATATTATGCAGGAGCTGGAAGGAAATCAGGCGGAATCCTCCGACACCCCTGTTTTTTCCGTCAATGATCCGCAGTGACCGCGCCGTCGGCAGGGAGAAGCCTTCTCTGCCGACGGCTTTTTCTTACAGGGGATTCTCTGCGGAAAAACAAAAGTTTCAACTGTACAAAATTTCTTTTTCGGTATATAATGTTTCAAGATGTGACAGCGAAGCGATTCGGACTGTTACTCCAAGACTGAAAGGCGTGCTGCCTTTCCTGATTGAGAAGGAGATAGAAAAATGAGCAAGGTCAGAACCCGTTTTGCCCCCAGCCCCACAGGGCGGATGCACGTGGGCAACTTAAGAACTGCATTATATGCCTACCTGATTGCCAAGCATGAAGGCGGAGATTTCATGCTGCGGATTGAGGATACCGACCAGGAACGTTTTGTGGAGGGCGCCCTGGATATTATTTATCATACCCTGAAGGAAACCGGACTGGAACACGATGAGGGTCCGGATAAAGACGGCGGCGTAGGCCCTTATGTGCAGAGTGAGCGCCAGGCCCAGGGACTCTACATGAAGTATGCGCAGATGCTGGTGGAAAAAGGGGAAGCCTATTACTGTTTCTGTGATAAGGAGCGTCTGGAGTCCTTGAAACAGGAAGTGGCAGGAAAGGAAATCGTCGTTTATGACAAGCACTGCCTGCATTTGTCCAAAGAAGAAGTGGAAGCCAATCTGGCGGCAGGCAAACCCTTTGTTATCCGTCAGAATATGCCCACAGAGGGTACCACAAGCTTTGTGGATGAGATTTACGGTGTGATCGAAGTGCCAAATGCCGAGCTGGATGACATGATTCTGATCAAATCCGACGGCTATCCCACCTATAACTTTGCCAATGTGGTGGATGATCATCTGATGGGCATTACCCATGTGGTCAGAGGAAATGAATACCTTTCCTCCGCACCGAAGTACAATCGTCTGTATGCAGCTTTCGGCTGGGAGGTACCGACCTATGTGCACTGCCCGCTGATTACCGATGAGAACCACAAGAAGCTGAGCAAGCGCTGCGGCCATTCCTCCTATGAGGATCTGATCGACCAGGGCTTTGTGACAGAGGCCGTGGTGAATTATGTGGCTCTTCTGGGCTGGTGTCCGGAGGAGAATCGGGAAATCTTTTCTCTGCCGGAGCTGGTGGAGGCCTTTGATTATCATCATATCAGCAAATCACCGGCTGTTTTTGACATTGGAAAGCTGAAATGGATGAACGGCGAGTACATCAAGGCCATGGATTTTGAAAAATTTTATGAGAGGGCTCTTCCCTATATTCAGGAAACCATTCATCGGGATCTGGATTTCCGGAAAATCGCAGAAATGGTGAAGACCCGGATCGAAGTCTTTCCGGATATCCCTGCGTTGATTGATTTCTTCCAGGAGGTGCCGGAGTATGACAGCAGCATGTACACCCACAAGAAAATGAAAACCACCGAAGAGTCTTCACTGGAGGTTCTGAAGGAGATTCTGCCTGTTGTGGAGGCCCAGGAGGATTTCAGCAATGACGCCCTGTATCAGATGCTGGTGGATTTTGTGGCACAGAAGGGCTGCAAGAACGGCTATGTGATGTGGCCGGTTCGCACTGCCGTATCCGGAAAGCAGATGACACCGGCAGGCGCGACGGAGATTATGGAGATTCTGGGAAAAGAAGAGTCCGTTGCCAGAATTCGGGCAGCCATCGAGAAGTTAAGCAAATAAGCATGTGTGAAGATATTCTGAAAAATCTGACAAGAACACAATCCAGAGCAGTCGCTCACCGGGACGGTCCCTGCCTTTGTCTGGCAGGGCCGGGCTCCGGAAAAACCACCGTGATTACCAATCGAACAAAATATCTGGTTCAGAAATATCGGGTCAATCCCATGGAAATTCTGGTGATTACCTTTACGAAAGCTGCGGCAGTGGAGATGCAGGAGCGCTTTGGCCGTGCTATGGGCGGAAAACGGGTTCCGGTGACTTTCGGGACCTTTCATTCCGTTTTTTTCTGGATTCTGCGCCAGGCCTATCATTATACGCCAGCCAATATTTTGCGGGAAGAGCAGAAATACCAGTATCTCAAGGAAATCATTGACAGACTGGATCTGGAGATTGAGGATGAGGGAGATTTTATTTCCGGAATCACGGCAGAAATCAGTATGGTGAAAAATGACCGGATTTCCCTGGAACATTATTATTCCAGAAACTGTCCCGAGGAAGTCTTCCGGAAAATTTACCGGGAATACCATCAGAAGCTGGAGCGGGCCGGTCTTCTGGATTTTGACGATATGCTGGTGTACTGCTACGAGCTTCTGAGCCAGCGCAGGGACATTCTGGAGGGATGGCAGAACCGCTTCCGTTATATTTTGATTGATGAGTTTCAGGACATCAACCAGATTCAGTACGACATCGTAAAAATGCTGGCAAAGCCTGCGAACAATCTGTTTATCGTGGGGGATGACGACCAGTCCATTTACCGGTTCCGGGGCGCAAGGCCGGAGATTATGCTGAATTTCCGGAAGGACTATCCGGAGGCAGAGGTGATCCTTCTGGAAGAAAATTTCCGCTCCACTGAGAACATTATCAAAGGAGCCGGAAAGGTGATCTCCTGCAACAGGATCCGGTATAAAAAGGAGATTCACGGAGTGAAGGGCCCGGGAGATAAAATTGAGCTCCACGGCTTTGTCAATCCGCCCCAGGAGAATACCTATCTGGTGAAAAAGGTTCAGGATTACATCCGGGAGGGATATACCTGGAAGGATATTGCGGTTTTGTTCCGGACCAACACTGCCGGACGGCTGGCAGTGGAAAAATTTATGGAGTACAATCTGCCCTTCCGGATGCGGGATACCATGCCCAATATCTATGAGCACTGGATTACCAGAAACATTCTTTCTTATATCAAAATGGCGATGGGAAACCGGGAACGGAAGGAATTTCTGCAGATTATGAACCGGCCCAAACGATACATCAGCCGGGAAGCAGCGGATGCGCCGAAGATTTCCTTTGAGGAGCTGCGCATTTTTTATGAAGAAAAGGAATGGATGCAGGATCGGATCGACAAGTTTGAGAATGATCTGCTTCTCCTGAAAAATATGACACCCTATGCGGCCATCAACTATATCCGTCATGGCGTAGGCTACGAAGAATATCTGACAGAATATGCCCAGTACCGGAAAATCCGGCCGGAGGAGTTGTATGAGGTGCTGAACGAGCTGCAGGAGGCAGCCAGGAACTTTAAAACCTATGAAGAATGGTTCCGGCATATGGAGGAATATGCAAAGGCCCTGCAGGAGCAGGCCAGACAGCAGAAGGGGGAGGAAGATGCGGTGACTTTTACCACCCTTCACAGCTCCAAGGGCCTGGAGTTTCCCATTGTGTTTATCATGGATGTGAACGAAGGGAGTATCCCCCACCGAAAAGCGGTTCTGGATGCGGACCTGCAGGAGGAACGGCGGATGTTTTATGTGGGAATGACCAGGGCCAAGGAGCATCTGCACCTGTATTATGTAAAGGAAAAATACGGGAAACACCAGGAGGTCTCCAGGTTTATCGAAGAACTGAGAAGATAAGGTGCGGAACGGTTCGAAAAAATATTTTCTGCAAAATATTGAACCGATAAAAATTGTTTTCAGGTAACTGTTCAGAAAAAGGGCACTGCCGCTGCAGTGCCCTGATCCATCATTCCTCTACATTCTCTTCGCCAACCAGCTGGTCGAATTCCTGGCTGTCCATGAATTCATCGAAGCCGTCAGCGGCGATCTCGTATTCTTCATCGCTTTCAATATTAGAAAGAGAAGGCTGTCCGTCGATCTCCTCGAAACGGTACAGATAAACCTCTCCGTCTTCATTTTCTCCATTTTCATCCAGAGGAAGCAGGGCAATGTACTCCTTGCCGCCGGCAGGATAGATCGTCAGAATCGCACATTCCTGAACGGTTCCGTCGTCAAGAGTCAGGGTAACGGTAGCGGGGCCTTCGCCTTCACAGTCGCTTCCGCAGCAGCTGCAGTCACCGCTGCATCCGAAGCTGTCTTTTTCTAAATCACTCATGTATTGTACCTCACTTTATTTTTTTTGATAGGTTATTCTCACTTTAACAGATGCCATAGGGAAATGCAAGCTTTATTTGCAGCGGTTTTCACAATGTTGATCTGCATCCGATTTTTGCAGTGCAGCTGAAGGAAAGGCGCCGCTCCAAAATATGGTTTCTGTGATGGAGCCTTTTTCGAGGAAAAGCCTGTACAAACCGGCGAATTTCCACTATAATAATGATAAGTTGCAATTTGTATTGATTAAAAAGAGTGCGGCTGTACCGGAAACACAGGTTTTCCGGTACAGGCCGCCAGGTAAGGAGCAGAAGACAATGAAACTCATATCCTGGAATGTAAACGGAATCCGGGCATGCCTTCAGAAGGGGTTTCTGGATTTTTTTCATGAGATTGATGCGGATATTTTTTGTATACAGGAAAGCAAAGTGCAGGAAGGTCAGACAAAGCTGGAGCTTCCCGGGTATTATCAGTACTGGAATTACGCACAGAAAAAAGGATATTCGGGAACAGCTGTGTTTACAAAAAAGGAGCCGCTGGCGGTGGCCTATGGGATCGGCATGGAAGAGCACGATCAGGAGGGCCGTGTGATTACTCTGGAATATGAGGATTTTTACATGGTAACCGTCTACACGCCGAACTCTCAGAATGAACTGGCCAGACTTCCGTACCGGATGCGCTGGGAAGAGGATTTCCTGGCATATCTGAAGAAGCTGGAGGAGAAGAAGCCTGTGATTTTCTGCGGGGATCTGAATGTGGCTCATCGGGAGATTGATCTGAAAAATCCCAAAACCAACCGGAAAAATGCAGGCTTTACCGATGAAGAACGACAGAAATTTACGGAACTTCTGGAAGCGGGCTTTGTGGATACCTACCGTTATTTCTATCCGGATCAGGAGGGGGTTTATTCCTGGTGGTCCTATCGGTTTAAGGCCAGAGAGAAGAACGCAGGGTGGCGTATCGATTATTTCTGTGTGTCAGAATCACTGGAAGACCGCCTGGAGGGCGCGAAGATTCACACAGAGATCTTTGGATCCGATCATTGCCCGGTAGAGCTGGATATCCGGTGAATCTCCTGCTGACAGAGGAAATGATCGTTATGCAGAAAGCGGATATTGGGAGTCCGTTTTTCATTTATAAAAACAATGGCGGCTGTCAGAGCCAATCTTCAAAATGCTTTGCATTTCGTCGATGTGGCGTATCCGCCAGATAAAATTTCAAAAACAGCTTTAAAATGTAAGTATTTTATGTCTGTTTTGTGAAATTTTGCCTGGTTCTGAACAGTTATACAATGGACGAAGAGAGGACGAGCGCATGAACTTGCTGACAATGGAAAATTTGACAAAAACATTTACGGAGCGTCGGATCTTTGATCACACGGACTTCAGTATCGGAGAAGGAGAAAAAGTCGGAGTAATCGGCATTAACGGCACCGGAAAAAGTACGCTTCTGCGGATCATTGCAGGGTTGGAGGAGCCGGATGAGGGAAAGGTGATCAAGGGGAATCACGTGGTAGTGCGCTATCTTCCACAGAAGCCGGAGTTTGAGGACAATCAGACCGTTCTGGAGGCTGTGACAGATGGAAACCGCAGCCAGATGAATGAGTGGAGTATAGACAGCGAGGCGAAATCCATGCTTCTGGAGCTTGGAATCACGGATTTTGAACAGCCGGTCTCGGAGCTGTCCGGCGGTCAGAAAAAACGGGTGGCCCTGGCGCAGGTACTGCT
The DNA here is from genome assembly GCA_034101475.1 of Candidatus Limivivens sp. GTDB lineage: Bacteria > Bacillota > Clostridia > Lachnospirales > Lachnospiraceae > Limivivens. The sequence continues at coordinate 11,077 of JAXEJQ010000057.1, read as the reverse complement.
TCAGAAGGCGGAAATTCTGTTACTGGACGAGCCAACCAACCACCTGGACGGGGAGATGGCCCAGTGGCTGGAAGATTTTCTGATCAATTACCGTGGAGCGCTGGTGATGGTTACGCATGACCGTTATTTTCTGGATCGGATTTCCAGCCGGATTGTTGAGCTGGATGACGGGAAAATTTACAGCTATCCGGGGAGTTATTCGGAATTTGTGCGGCTGAAGGAAGCCCGCCAGAATCTGGAAATCGCTGCAGAGCGGAAGCGAAAAAGCGTTCTGAAGAAGGAACTGGAGTGGCTGGCCAGAGGGGCCAGGGCCAGATCCACTAAGCAGAAGGCTCATATTGAACGGATTGAACAGATGCAGAATGTCACCGGTCCCAAAGAAGAAGAGCATGTTCAGATGAGTTCCGTTTCCACTCGGATGGGCAAAAAGACCATCGAACTGTCCGGTATTTCCAAGGCTTACGGAGAGCGGCATCTGTTCCGGGATTATTCCTATATTTTTCTGAAGGGAGAGCGGGTGGGAATCATCGGGCCCAACGGCTGCGGAAAATCCACCCTTCTGAAAATCATTACCGGAGAACTGGAACCGGATTCGGGAAGTGTGGAATGGGGCCAAACGGTGAAGATCGGCTATTTTTCTCAGGAAAGTGAAGAAATGGACGATTCCATGAAGGTGATTGACTATATCCGGGAGGCCGGTGAATATGTCCGGACTGCGGAGGGGGTCATCACCGCTTCGTCTATGCTGGAGCGTTTCCTCTTTGACGGTTCCATGCAGTGGGGGCTGATCGGAAAGCTGTCCGGCGGAGAAAAACGGCGGCTGTTTCTTCTGCGTATCCTGATGACGGCTCCCAACGTACTGATTCTGGATGAACCCACCAATGATCTGGATATCAAAACGCTGACGATTCTGGAGGATTACCTGGATCATTTTGAAGGTATTGTGATCGCGGTATCTCATGACCGCTACTTTCTGGACCGGCTGGTAAACCGGATTTTTGCCTTCGAAGAGGGGCGGATCCGCCAGTATGAGGGAGGCTATTCGGATTATTGGCTTGCGTCAGAACAGGAAAAGGCACAGTGGGCAAAAGACGATGGAAAAAAAGAGAGCAGACAGGAAGAACGCCAGGAAAAAGCTGCAAAACCCAGAGAGAAGAAGCTGAAGTTCACTTATAAAGAAGAACGGGAATATGCAGGTATTGAAAGTGAAATTGAAAAACTGGAGGAACGTCTGCCGGAGATCGAGAAAGAAATGGAGCTGTGCGCCAGCAGTTATTCCAGGCTGAACGAGCTGCTGGCGGAAAAAGAAAAGATTGAACAGGAACTGGATGAAAAAATGGAACGCTGGGAGTACCTGAATGAACTGGCAGAAAAAATTGAGCGGGAAAGGACAGGTAAATGAGCGCATGAAAAACGCGAAGGAGTTTGAAACGGCAGTTGGAACTTATAACCGGCTTGGTGTGACGCGGGATGGCGGGTCAGTGAATTTTGCTGTGATGGTAAAGGAGGATGTCCCTGTTTCCCTGATTCTTTATGAGAAAGGCAAAGCAGAAGTGCTGACGGAGCTTTCTTTCCCGGAAAACAGCCTGGGAAAGATTCGGGCGATGAAGATCAAAGGCCTGAAAACCTCCGGACTGGAATATAATTTCCGTATCGGGGAGCAGGTGATACAGGATCCCTGCGCGGCCCGGATCACAGGGCGGGAAAAGTTCGGTGTTCCGGTGGAAAATGAAGACGGTCATCAGATCCGCTGCGGCTTCCTGAATGGAACCTATTCGTGGGAGGGGGATCAGAAACCTCTGAAAATACCTTATGAGGACGCAGTTATCTATCATCTGCATGTCCGGGGATTTACCATGCAGAAAGGGTCCGGAGTCCGTCACCGGGGAACCTTTGCAGGAGTGAAGGAGAAAGCGGACTATCTGGCTGATCTTGGCGTTCGTCAGATCAAGCTGGCACCGGCCTACGAATTTGATGAAATCATGCCCGTTCCGGCCGGAATGAAGAAGTATGTGAAGGATACCGAACCGCAGAAGCTGAATTACTGGGGCTATATTGCCGGCAATTATTTCGCACCCAAGGCATCCTATGCGGCCTCAATGGATCCGGTGACCGAATTCCGGGATATGGTGAAAACGTTTCATAGAAAAGGGATTGAGGTTCTGATGGATTTTTATTTTCCGGCGGGAACCAGCCCGCAGCTGGCCCTTTCCTGCCTTACCTACTGGGTTCAGGAATACCATGTGGACGGTTTTCAGCTTCTGGGAGATGCCTTCATCAGCCAGGCGGCTGCCAGAGAACCGGCGCTGGCGGATACCAAGCTTCTGAGTACCTATTTCCCTACAGAGGAGATTTACGGACCAAAGACATCTCCGGACTTCCGAAATCTGGGAGAATGCAATGACGGATTTTTGATTGATACACGGAAATTTTTGAAAGGTGATGAGGAGCAGCTGAAGCCCTTTATCTGGAGAATGCGCAGAAATCCGGAAAACGCGGCAGTGGTTAATTACATGGCCGGTCATGACGGTTTTACGCTGATGGATGCCGTATCCTACGATGAGCGTCACAATGAGGAAAACGGGGAGCAGGGACGGGACGGCAATCAGAACAATTACAGCTGGAACTGCGGGGCTGAGGGTCCCACGAAAAAGAAAAAAATTCTGGAGCTGCGCCAGAGACAGATGAAAAATGCGTTCACGATGATGCTTCTGTCAGCGGGAACACCCATGCTTCTGGCCGGGGATGAATTCGGAAATTCCCAGGGCGGGAATAATAACCCTTACTGTATCGACAGCCCGGTGACCTGGCTGGACTGGAGCGGACTTCGCAGAAACTGCAGCCTGTGGAACTATGTGAGGGATCTGATTGCCTTTCGGAAGGCGCATCGCATCCTGCATATGAAAACGGAGCTGAAAGGCGTGGATTCCCTGTCCTGCGGTTATCCGGATATTTCCTATCACGGAAGCCGTGCATGGTATGGAGCATTTGAGAATAACAGCCGTCAGGTGGGCATGCTCTACTGTGGACAGTACGCAAAAGAAGACGAATTCCTGTATGTGGCTTATAATCTGCACTGGAATACCCAGACCTTTGCGCTGCCGGCCCTGCCCGGGGACAGGAAATGGTTTCGGGCGGTCAGCACGGAAACAGGAGTGGCTCCGGCAGGAGAAGAAACGATGATGGACGTGGACAAGACCTTTGAGGTTCCGCCCAGAACAGTCGTTGTATTGATTGGAAGGGAAGAAAGTCAGCATGATGTTTCATCCGATTAAGCATTTTAAAACCATTACAAGTCATAAAATTCTGGTGATGAAGTCCTGCTTCCGGGTTGGACTGTACCGCCAGGGACTGATGCATGATATGTCCAAATATTTCCCTACGGAATTTCTGGTGGGCTGTAAATACTGGCAGGGATTCCAGAGTCCCAACAACGCCGAGCGTCTGGATAAGGGATATTCCCAGGCCTGGCTCCATCACAAAGGAAGAAACCGCCATCATTTTGAATACTGGATCGACTACAGCATTCAGAAGGATGGTCATCCCATGGAAGGGATGAAGATGCCACGGAAGTATGTGGCGGAGATGCTGATGGACCGAATCGCAGCCTCCAAAATCTACAATGGAGAAGCCTATACGGATCATGATCCGCTGACGTATTTTCGCAAAGGGAAACAGCATTACATGATTCATCCGGAGACAGCCAGACAGCTGGAAAAGCTTCTGGTAATTCTGGACAGACGGGGAGAAGAGTACCTGTACTGGTATGTGAAGAACCGTTTTCTGAAGGGGAGAGACTGAACATTCTCCGGAAACATCGCACCGGGCATAGAATGAAAGCCAAAATCCTATCACCGAAATGATTTTCATGGATTTTTGCTCGTATCTGTGAAGGTACTGAACAGAGACGAACAGGGACAGATGAACCAAACATAGAAAAGAGGAGAACCAGGGCGGAAAGCCAGCCCGGTTCTCCTTATTTTCAGATTGGTTATTCCGGATAGACCAGGTGTTCTTCGGTGATGCCCTCCAGATCCCGCTCCAGAAAACGCTTTGCCAGCCATTTGGCCATTGGCAGATTCATATCCAGATAATTTCCGCAGTCCTTTGCGCAGGCACCCGGAACTTCGCCTTCAAAATCCCGGATAAAGGCAAACATCTCTGTCATCAGCGGAATAATCTCTTTTGACTCCAGGTCGCCCACCAGCAGCAGATAAAAGCCTGTGCGGCAGCCCATGGGCCCGAAATAGAGAACACGGTCTTTCCAGTCGGGATGATTGCGCAGGAAGGTCGCACCCAGATGCTCGATGGTGTGTACTTCAGCGGTATTCATGACCGGTTCATCGTTGGGACTGGTCATGCGGATGTCAAAGGTTGTAATGATCTGGCTGCCGGCACTGTCCTTTCTGGAAACATAGATGCCCGGCTCCAGCAGAAGATGGTTGATGGTAAAGCTTGTGATTTTATCCATGAAAAAAGGTCCTTTCCCGCCTGAGTGCAGGCGCGTTTGCGTTTTTACCTGTTCTTAATTGTAGCAGACAACCAGACAGGATTCAACCTTGACTTTGCCAAAGGGTAGTGCTAAACTTGAAAAAGTATTACAGTTCAGCTTTCAGCTGTCCCGCAGGGTGCTGGCATGCATTTTGCAGGGCAGGAAGGCCGGACTGCAGCGAGAACGACAAATGGAGGATGAGGCACATGATTAATGATAAAAAGGTATTATTCAGCGGTATGCAGGCAACCGGTAATCTGACTCTTGGAAATTATCTGGGCGCCCTGAAAAACTGGGTGACTCTGAGTGATGAGTACGAATGCTATTACAGTGTTGTGGATATGCATTCCATCACAGTCCGTCAGGATCCGGCTACACTTCGCAAAAGAGCCCGCATGCTGATGACAATCTATATTGCTGCCGGACTGGATCCGGAGAAAAACTGTATTTATTATCAGTCCCACGTTTCCGGGCATGCGGAGCTTGCGTGGATTCTGAACTGTTACACCTACATGGGCGAAATGAACCGGATGACCCAGTTTAAGGATAAGTCAGCGAAGCATGCGGATAATATCAACTGCGGTCTGTTCACCTATCCGGTTCTGATGGCGGCCGATATCCTTCTTTACCAGGCGGATGTGGTTCCCGTCGGCATTGATCAGATGCAGCATCTGGAGATTACCAGAGATATTGCCCAGCGCTTCAACAGCATTTACGGCGAAACCTTTACGATTCCCCAGGCCTATGTGGGGAAGACCGGCGCAAAGATCATGAGCCTTCAGAATCCGGAGAAAAAGATGTCTAAATCAGACGAGAATCCAAACGGCAGTATTTACCTTATGGACGATCCGGACACCATCATGCGCAAGTGCAAGCGTGCCGTGACCGATTCGGAAGCCCAGATTCTTTACCGTGACGAGCAGCCGGGAGTGAAAAATCTGCTGGATATTTACTGTGCCTGCTCAAACAAGACGCCGGAGGAAGCAGTCCGGGAGTTTGACGGACGCGGCTACGGGGAACTGAAGATGGCTGTGGGTGAATCCGTGATTTCCGTTTTGAAGCCTTTGCAGGAGCGTGTGGCTGAGATTCAGAAGGACAAGGACTATCTGGACAGGATAATTAAGAACAATGCGGAACGGGCAAATTATACCGCTACAAAGACCCTGCGCAAAGTACAGCATAAGGTTGGCTTCCCGGACCGTATTCGGTAACCGGTTTGCCATCATGGACGGAGGAGGATTTGATATGACAATTGATGAACTGATTGCAATGCTTGAAATGCAGGAAGAAATTCTTCAGTTTTCCCATTTTACCAACGAAGATGCATGGGAACTGGGAAATGTGATTGCAGCAGAGGCCAGACGCCGTCAGCTTCCCGTAGCTGTCAGTATTCGACTCAATAATGGATATACCGTATTTCAGTATGCAGCCGACGGGACGAATCTTAATAATGAGAACTGGCTGCGCAGAAAGAATAATTCCGTTCGTACCCTGGAGCACAGCACTCTGCATACCTGCATGCTTCTTCGCAAAGAAGAAGCGTCTCTGGAAGGATGGTTCCTGGATCCCAAAGAGTATGCGGCCTGCGGCGGCGGGTTCCCCATTCGGATTGAAGAGGTTGGGGTGGTCGGAGCTATTCTGGTATCCGGACTGGATCATGTTTCCGATCATGATCTGATTGTAAAATGTGTGAGCCGATATCTTCATGTGGACGAGGTTCCAAGGATCCGCGGCGAGATCTGAAATCATACAGCAGGGATTCTGAATACGGTATTTCCGAAAAACAGAGTTTTGAAGATCAAATTTCAGGAGCAGAATTTCAGGGAAAGAACAGCAAAACGGAAAGCCGGCATGACTTTGAGCATGCCGGCTTTTATACATATGGAACAGAAATGGACAAAAAGCTTCAGCGTTCCGGAACCCGGATACTTTTTTTAAAGAGATACAGCGAGGAGTCTGCGTCCTCTACAAGGGATTTCGGAGAGGAGCCTTTCTGGTAGGCAGACAGGCCGTAACTGGCGGCAATGGAGTACGGAAAGGGGCAGTCCTTCAGAATTTTTGAGGATTCCTGACGTACCTTCTGACAGAGAAGCAGTGCTTCTTTCATGGAAATACCGCGGAATATCACAGAGAACTCATCTCCGGCGTACCGGTATACGGTATGGGGAGTGCAGATTTCTTTCAGCAGAAGGGCAAAATCCTTAAGATAGGCATCTCCTGCCAGATGTCCCAGCGTATCGTTTACCTGCTTGAAATAATCAATGTCAAGCATGGCAAATATACAGTTTGTATCATCTTCGCTGTCCGGGAGATCCGCGAGAGCTTCTTCCAGAGCTGCCCGGTTTGAGAGCGAGGTCAAACTGTCCCGGAAAAGCTCTTCCTGAAGGTAATAGCGTTCCAGCTCCTTTGAAATACCGGCCCGATTTTTCTGACGCTCAAAATAGATCAGGGTCAGACAGGCCAGATAAAAGGCGATCAGAATCAGGACCGAGATCAGGATGTTGATTGTTCCATAACTGCCGTCCATTGCTTTCTCTGTGTCCGGATCCCAGGTAATCAGAAGCTCACCGGCTATCCGGGCAGCAATGGAAACAGTGGAAGTCAATGTGGTGAGCCGGTAGTCGCCGTACAGGCAGGTCAGCATCATAGGAATCGCGAACAGCAGATAAAGGGAGGGGAATACGCTGTGGATTGTAAAAAGAACAAAGCATATGGCCACAAGGCTTAAAGAAACCGTGTAGATCCGCATAGTTCTGTTTCCGGAGCGGGATCTGTTGATAAAACAGATCAGCAGAACGAGAAGCAGATTGAGGCCTGTGGGAATCATCAGGTACTTTACGAGATAAACGGGGACAGAGGAACTGATCAGGCCCATCGCGTGGAGTACAAAAAACATGACGAGCTCGAACAGGCTGGAAGTGACTCCCAGGACAATGGTGATCCGTGTATGAAAACGCAGCCACTGTTCATCTACTTTCTGATGTTCTTTTTTAATAGTCTGAATAAAATGATTGTCCTTATCCATGATTCTCCAATACAATGATGTTGGGGTCAAAAGATGCCATACGGATTGTTCCGTGCTTCGCACTCCCACAATCCTGCCCAATATTCGGATATCGTGGGACATTCGTCCCACTTTTATCCTCATATCGGGGCGGGTCAATCAGTCATAAAACCACTTATGCGCAAGCGCACCGTGGTTTATGACTTTTGACCCTGGCATCATACAATATTTTGGTTCTGTGAATTTTCGAAGGGTGATTCTTTTTGATTCACACGTTTGGAAGCATCAAAAACATTCCTGATTTGCGAGCGAGTCTTGAATATAAAATAGAGGATTGCACGTGTTTTGTCAAGCAGTGAAATTCGTTTGTGCGTAATGGATCAGCAAATTTTTAAGGGTTTGTGAAGTGTATCGGTGAAGGTACGGAACAGATACGATTGTGCGTTGTAAAGAACAGGAAAACGTGTTATGATAACAAAAGGAAGAGGTATGTTTTCGAAAAGAAAAAGGAGAACAGAAAGGAAATGACAAAACAGGAATTTCAAGAACTTACCAATGGAAAAATTCTGATTATGGACGGTGCCACCGGTTCCTATTTATTTAAGGCAGGTATGCCCAGAGGCAGCTCCACGGAGCAGTGGATTCTGAAGAATCCACGAATTCTTCAGAATCTGCAGAGGGCCTATGTGGAGGCCGGGAGCCAGATGGTTTATGCGCCTACCTTCGCAGCGAACAGGATGAATCTGAAAAATTTTGGCTTGGAAAACCAGGTGCGGCAGCTGAACCGGGATCTGGTGGCTGTTTCCAGGGAAGCAGTGGGAGACCAGGCTCTGATTGCCGGGGATGTGACTACCACCGGGCAGCTTCTGGAACCGGCCGGAGATCTGACTTATGAAACACTGGTACAGGTGTATCAGGAGCAGATCGGTGTTCTGGCGGAAGAGGGTGTGGATCTGATTGGTGTGGAAACCATGATGGGATTGGAGGAGACCATGGCAGCTCTGGATGCTGCAAAAAGTGTCTGTGATCTTCCGATTATCTGCACGCTTTCCCTGGAGTCGGACGGGACAGCCAGATTCGGCGGGAGTGCAGAGGAGATTGCATCGACTCTGGAGGCGATGGGAGCTTCGGCAGTGGGGATTAACTGTTCCTCAGGACCGGATCAGATGACTTCTGTGGTTTCTACCATGCGCAGAGCAGCCGGAAGTATTCCCATTATCGCAAAGCCGAATGCCGGTATGCCGGTGATTACGGCAAAAGGCGAGGTTCTCTACAATATGGGGCCGGAAGTCTTTGCAAAGCATATGAAGGTTCTTTATGAAGCAGGAGCATCTATCCTCGGCGGATGCTGCGGTACGGATCCGGAGTATATCCGGGAATTAAAAAAGCAGGTGATCCGCTGAAAAGCGATTGCTTTTCCAGCCATTATATAGTAGAATGGAGCGGCTGGTATGGGATCAGGCAGACACTGCGGATTCCGATGGATGAAAAAGAGACAGAGGCGATGAACAGCTCTGCTCGTGTCTGTGAAGGTATTGAACAGATACAGGATTTCTTAAAACAAATAAGAGAGGAGAAAAAGTAAGATGGATGCGAAAGAAAAAGCATTAAAGCAGCATGAAGAATGGCAGGGAAAGGTGGAGGTTGTCAGCCGCGCGAAGCTGGAAACCCCGGAGGATCTTTCCATTGCCTATACGCCGGGGGTCGCGGAGCCCTGCCTGAAGATTGCCGAGGATGTGGATCTTTCCTATAAGTATACCAGAAGAGGAAATATGGTAGCAGTTGTCACCGATGGAACGGCAGTTCTGGGGCTGGGAGATATCGGACCCGAGGCCGGCATGCCGGTTATGGAAGGAAAGTGTGTGCTGTTTAAGGAGTTTGGCGGCGTGGATGCCTTCCCTCTGTGTGTCAGAAGTAAGGACGTGGATGATATTGTCAATACGGTACGGCTTCTGGCAGGCAGCTTCGGCGGTGTCAATCTGGAAGATATTTCCGCTCCCAGATGTTTTGAGATCGAACGGAAACTGAAAGCCTGCTGTGACATCCCCATTTTCCATGATGATCAGCACGGAACGGCTGTGGTGACAGCTGCTGCTCTGATCAACGCTCTGAAGGTTGTAGGCAAAAAGCTGGAGGAGGTTCGTGTGGTTACCTCAGGAGCAGGCGCTGCCGGTATTGCCATTATCAAGCTTCTGGTAAGCCTGGGACTGAAGGAAGTGATCATGTGTGACCGTACCGGAGCGATTTATGAAGGCAGAGAGGGGCTGAATGCAGAGAAGCAGGAAATGGCAAAGATTTCCAACCGGAATTTCAAGAAAGGCAGTCTGGCAGATGTCCTTGCAGGAGCGGACGTTTTTATCGGTGTTTCCGCTCCGGGTACAGTGACGGAGGAGATGGTAAAGAGCATGGCTCCGAACCCGATTCTGTTCCCCATGGCAAATCCGACTCCGGAAATCATGCCGAATCTGGCAAAGGAGGCCGGAGCTGCTGTGGTCGGAACCGGACGCAGCGATTTCCCGAATCAGATCAACAATGTGCTGGCTTTCCCGGGTATCTTCCGTGGTACGCTGGATGTGCGTGCAAGGGATATTAATGATGAAATGAAAGTGGCTGCTGCTTATGCCATTGCTGGTCTGGTAGATGAGAAGGATCTGTCAGCGGAATACATCATTCCGAATCCTTTCGACAAGAGAGTGGCACCGGCGGTTGCCAAAGCGGTTGCTGAAGCAGCGAGAAAGACCGGCGTTGCGAGAATCTGAGAAAAGGCTTTCGAACAGAAGCTATCGGGATTGAAGAAGGATAAAATACGGAGCGATCTGTATAATTTCTGAATAGGAAAAGAAAAAAGGCTGTCCGCATAAAACCTTATGTGGGCAGCTTTTTGATTGCGTTTCGTTCCCTGGTAAGCTCTTCGTAAAGCTGTATGGAATTCCAGAAGATATTTACGGGGGTCAGCACTGCTTTCAGACAGGAAGCAAGACAGCTTTCTTCCCGGCAACGGCCAAGAAAAGCATCCAGAAGAGCATCATCCAGTCCGCTGAATACCAGCACGGGCTCCGGAAAGGCCTGGATGGCAGCAGGGGAGGAAGGGGTGGGCTTCATTCCGGTGATCTTGCAGAGGAAGCCCAGGGACTGTCGGTACTGAGAGGGGGCTACCGGTTTTAAAAGAATGGAAAATTCCCGGGCCAGAGCCTCCAGTTGACGCCGCTCCTGCCTGGAAAGTTCATAGGTTAAGATCATTTTTGAATTTGCCATAAAAATCCTCGCTTTTTTGAAGTTCAATGGGTAATCGATATCAGTATAAGCAATGAGATGCAGAATGTAAAGAGGTGATTTGCGGGGTTGGAATTTTCCGATAAAAGAGTTATAATAATTTTGTTGTAAAGCGCAGGGAAGAATTTACTGTAAAAGTCCCGGACAGCAGCCATGTGGTGAAGCATGCTTGCATGCGCAGACACATGGCTATTGGACGGGTTACCCGTATGAGCAAGCAGCGGAGCGAATTGCGAATACGGGGCGATTGCGTTAGCAATCGACTTTTATTATTGGTGATGTCTGCATCAGCAGACATTTCCGTTTAG
>JAXEJQ010000056.1:0-7021 GCA_034101475.1 Candidatus Limivivens sp. | reverse complement strand
TGGTTTTATGACTGATTGACCCGCCCCAATATGAGGATAAAAGTGGGACGAATGTCCCACGATATCCGAATATTGGGCAGGATTGTGGGAGTGCGAAGCACGGAACAATCCGTATGGCATCTTTTGACCCCAACATCATTTCATTGAAACCTCGATCAGCTTCTCACACAGATCTGCAAAGCTCATGCCCAGAGCCGCGGCCTCCTGGGGAAGCAGGCTGGTGGGCGTCATGCCCGGAAGGGTATTGGCCTCCAGACAGTACATGTTTTCCTCTTCATCCATCATAAAATCAATGCGGGCATATTTTTCCAGCCGCAGCACCCGGTAGGCCTGCTCCGCGTATCCCTGCATCCTTCTGGTCAGCTCCTGGGAAATCTGTGCCGGGCAGGTCTCAATGGTGCTGCCCGCCGCATATTTATTGTGATAATCGTAGAATCCCTGGATCGGGGCCAGCTCAATAACAGGATAAGCCTTTCCCTCCACCACGCCGATGGAAAATTCCCGGCCTTTAATGTACTTCTCCACAACCACCATATCCTCATAGGAAAAGGCTGTGTTCAGTGCCTCTTCGTATTCTTCCTCCGTCTCCGGAATGGAAACACCCACACTGGAACCGCCGCAGCAGGGCTTCACCACGCAGGGAAGGCTCAGTCCGTAAGCAGACAGGGGCTTTCTCTCATCCTGTTTGTGCAGAAGAAATCCATCCGGAGTCGGAACCTGATTCTGCCAGAACAGCTGCTTTGAAATCCCCTTATCCATGGCCATGGCACTGCTCAGATGACCGCTCCCGGTGTAGGGAATCTTCATCAGGTCAAACACGGCCTGCACCTTTCCATCCTCGCCGTTGGAGCCGTGAAGCCCCATAAACACCACATCGGCAGCCTGGCAGAGTGCCAGGACATTGGGACCGAAAAAGGCTCTGTCCGCATCCGGATTCTCCCGGATCTGATCGTCAAAGCTCCTCATATAAGCTGCGGCTGCCTTCACGTCATACTCCCGGGCAAACGCGCCTTCCAGATCCGTCACCCGGGCGTCCCCGCAGTAAATATCCAGCAAAATCGCCAGATGTCCCCTCTCCCGAAGAGCCAGACAGACCTGTGTGCCTGTCACAATGGAAATCTCCCGCTCTGTACTGGTTCCGCCTGCTAAAACTACAATTTTCATAATTCTCCTCCTGCCGCCTCTGCGGCCTCTCTATTGTTCACTGCTCTGTACTTCTGTTGTTCGCTGTCTGTAAGTGAATCTTCTGTTCGCTGTCTGTAAGTGAATCTTCTGTTCACTGTCCGTCGATGATAATCACGCCGTCCTCTCCGACCTGGCCGCTCCATTCCTCTGTGGGCCAGTCAGCTCCGATCTCTCCGGAATCCTCCCATCCGCCGGAGTCCCCTGCATTCTCCTCAGTCGGCCAGTCGGCTCCGATCTCTCCGGAATCCTCCCATCCGACAAAGTCCTCTGCACCATCCGCCGGCAGAATCACTTCCTCACTGCCGTCATCGGTCTGAGCTGCGTCCGCCGGACTGCCATTCTCTGCCGAACTGCTGCCTGCCGTACTTTCCTGCTGCGGCTGGGAAACGGATATTGCTCCCTGTCCCTGATTGATCCCTCCATTATAGCAGATTACCGGATCCCCGATCTGGATGTTTTCATAAATAATCTGTACCTGATCCCAGGGAGTATTGATACAGCCATGGGAACCGTTGGTCTGATAAATCACTCCGCCGAATTCGCTGCGCCACTTGGCGTCATGGATCCCCACACCGCCGTAAAACGGCATCCAGAAATCCACCAGTGTCTCGTATCCCTCTCCCTTCAGAGTCGCATTGCGCTCTTTATTATAAATGCAGTAAATGCCTGTGGGAGAACCCATATTCTGGCTGGTATTTCCGGTGACGACCGGGGTATCCACCAGGCAGACGCCGTCTTTGTAGAACCACATCCGCTGGTTCGTGTAATCGATCTCCACATAGGTATCGCCGATATCGCTGGTCCCTCTGGTCCGGGCTGTTTCCAGATACAGGGGCTCCTTCTCAACCGGTTCTCCTGCCTCCAGCACAGTCAGCAGCTCATTAATCTCATTGGCTTCGTCAATCTTCCAGCCATAGGTCTCACTTTTAACCATGATCGTCTCACCCAGAGAAGTGGTAAAGGGCTGCAGAGTTCCAATGGTATTGTACTGATCTCCCAGATCAGAAAGCCAGTCTGCTGCCATATTCCAGTTGAAGGACACGCTCCCGTCCTCCTCCATGGTCATCCATTTCCGGATCGTCATGCTGTCCAGAACCTCCTTCTGGTCGCCGATCAGGTAGGTAACGCTCATCTCTGCGTACTTTTTCAGTGTCTGGTAACGTTTGTTCAGTGCCTCATCATCCGAACGCAGGGAGGGCTCCAGATAACAGCCCGCCTCCTCCAGGTCCACCTCCGTCTTTCCGGAGTCCACCGCCCCGGTCAGAAGCTGAAAGACCTTCTCTTCGTCCAGCTGATTCCCTTCCACTTCCTTCACCAACTCATAGGAGGTATCCGTCTCCTCAATACAGGCATCCTCTGGCTCAACCACCTGCTCCGGATCAAAGCAGTCCAGATCCAGCATGGCTTCTCTCAGCATCTCCTTATTATAGGAAGTAATCACATTGGAGCTGTACGTTTCCGGGTGGAAAAAAGCATACATCCAGCTCATGGGATTCTGGGAATCCTTTACCGCCTGAACACTGCCGTCTGATAGATACTCATATCCCATATGAGCTCCGTCAATCTGTTCCGTCTTCCCGTCCCGTTCCCGGATCACGAGAATAAAATCCTCCGCCTCATTGGCAATCCGGTTCTCTGCCTCCTTTACCGTCATTCTGGAACAGTCCATGCCGTTTATGTAGGTTCCGGGGAAAAAATGGGTCTGATAATAGACGCTCACTGCCAGGTAGGCCGCTGCCATACCCAGCAGAATGATTCCCATCAGGACGAACAACAGGACGCGGGAACCTGTATGCTTGTGTCTTCTTCTGTCTCTATCACTTCTGCTCATTCATTAACCTCAATATCAGAATTTCTTTTTCAGTGCCGTATTGGTTCTATTTTAACACGTCTTTCCCAAATGTAAACCTACCCTCATAAAAATTATCATTTTATTTCGAAAATGTTAAGAAAAGGCACCTCCGCTCCTTCCCCGGAGCAGGAGATGCCTTCCTGTTTACATCGTTTCCAGAATTTTATCAATGCTTACAAGCTTCACACTGAGCACAAAGATGTCAGTAGCCACCCGCAGCTCCTCCAGAGTCGGATAGGAGGGAGCGATTCGAATATTGCTGTCCAGCGGATCCTTTCCGTAGGGGAAGGTGGCCCCTGCCGGAGTCATCACCAGGCCGGCTTCTTTCGCCTTGGCAACAATGGCCTTGGCACATCCGGGCAGCGCATCAAAGGAAATAAAATAACCGCCTCTGGGGTTGATCCAGCTTCCGATCTCCTTATCTCCCAGTTCTCTTTCCAGTCCGCTTAACACCATCTCAAACTTCGGCCGCAGGATGTCCGCATGTTTTCTCATATGCATCACCATTCCGTGGATATCCTTGAAATAGCGGACATGGCGGAGCTGATTCAGTTTATCATGACCGATGGTCTGAATGGTCATCTGCTTTTTAATGTATTCCAGATTTGCTTTGGACGCGCCGATGGCCGCCACACCGGAACCCGGGAAGCTCACCTTGGAGGTCGAGCAGAATTTAAATACCATATCCGGATGGCCTTCCTTCTTGCATTCCATCAGAATCTCCACCAGATTATCCTGCTTGTCGTCATACAAATGGTGCACCCCGTAGGCATTGTCCCAGTAAATACGGAAATCCTCTGCCGCCGGCTTCAGTCTCGCGAAGCGGCGCACGGTCTCATCGGAATAGGTCAGGCCCTGGGGATTGGAATACTTGGGCACGCACCAGATACCCTTTACCATGGGGTCATTGTTCACGTACTGTTCTACCAGATCCATGTCTGGTCCTGTGACCGTCATGGGAATATTAATCATCTCAATACCAAAATGCTCCGTAATGGCAAAATGGCGGTCATAGCCCGGCACCGGACAGAGAAACTTCACCGGCCTGTCCAGCTTGCACCAGGGGGTGCTTCCCATAACGCCGTGGGTCACAGACCTGGAAACCGTATCGTACATAATGTTCAGGCTGGAATTTCCATAAATAATAATATTGTCCTTGGATACCTCGGTCATATCAGCCAGAAGCTCCTTGGCTTCATCGATGCCGTCCAGAATACCGTAATTCCGGCAGTCAACACCTGCCGCACACTTCAGATCCGTGCTGCTGTTCAGCACGTCCATCATCCCCATGGCCAGATCCAGCTGGGCAGCGGAAGGCTTACCGCGGGACATATCAAGCTTCAGGCCCTTTGCTTTCACTTCTTCAAACTGTGCTTCCAGAGCTGCTTTTTCCTGCAGTAACTCTTCTTTACTCATATTCTTATACGCTGGCATAATATTCCTCCTAGATCCCTGATGTCTTTTGTGTGCGTACAGTTGTACGCCTATTGGGCATATTTCTTCGCTATCTGCTATTTTATTACGCAGAAGGCCATTCGTCAAGAAAAAATTTACTGACGAATGTAGATCCCCTGGGATTCAATGAAATCCTCCAGGTCCTCCAGTGCGTCCTGCGCCCAGGTTTCACTTAAAGTGTTCTCTTTTTTCTCTTCTTCATTCCTGATCTCATTTGCTTTTTCTTCCATAGAGTTCTCCTTTCTGCCTTGAAAAACAAACAACGCCGGTATAAGCTGCTATACCGACGTTGGCGTTTTCTTATTTAATAACCTTAATCCATCCTTCCGGAGCCTCCAGACGTCCCATCTGGATGCCTGTCAGGGTGTCATACAGCTTTTTGGTAACCGGTCCCATCTCGCTCATACCGCTGGGGAAGCAGATCTCTTCGCCGTGGTTTACGATCTTTCCTACCGGGGAAATCACAGCTGCGGTGCCGCACAGACCACATTCTGCAAAATCCTTTACCTCTTCCAGCGTGATCTCACGCTCCTCTGCTTCCAGTCCCAGATATTCTTTGGCGACATAGATCAGAGAACGGCGTGTGATGGACGGAAGAATGCTGTCAGACTTGGGAGTAACCACCTTGCCGTCCCTGGTAATGAACAGGAAGTTGGCTCCGCCGGTCTCCTCTACCTTCGTTCTGGTCGCTGCATCCAGATACATATTCTCATCGTAGCCCTGCTGATGAGCGTCTACGATGGCATGCAGACTCATGGCATAGTTCAGTCCTGCCTTGATATGGCCGGTTCCGTGAGGAGCCGCACGGTCAAAATCGCTGACGCGGATGGTCAGAGGCTTGGCACCGCCCTTGAAATACGGGCCTACCGGAGTACAGAATACACGGAACTGATACTCGTCAGCGGGCTTCACACCGATGACCGGATTGCTTCCGAACATGTACGGACGAATATATAAGGTCGCGCCGGAACCGTAGGGCGGAACGTAGGCAGCATTTGCCTCCACAACCTGCTGAATGGCATCCAGGAAACGCTCCTTCGGAAATACCGGCATCTCCAGACGCTTTGCGGAACTCTCCAGACGCTCTGCATTTAAGTCCGGGCGAAAAGTCACAATGTGTCCGTCCTCTGTGGTATAAGCCTTCAGGCCTTCAAAAACCGTCTGCGCATACTGCAGAACACCCGCACACTCATTGATAACCACATTGGCATCGGAGGTCAGAGTCCCCTCGTCCCATGCCCCGTTCTTATAATTTGATACATAACGTTTTTCTGTCTGCACATAGCCGAAGCCCAGATTGGCCCAGTCAATGTTTTTCTTTTCCATGATGTATGTCCTCCCTTTCCGCTGTCAGAGGCAGCGCTGCAAAAAATTACTTTCTTAGATTATAACACGGTTTTTTTATTCGTAAAGTAGTATTTTTTCGAAAAAAATCCTCTGCTTGACTTCTTTCCGGCAAGCGCTAAAATAAAAACAAACGTATCTGTTCAGTACCTTCGCAGAATCGTGGCTTCTGAACAGTTACAAACAGACAATCAGGCTTTGAAAGGAGCTTCCCATGAACACTTCACGTTTAAACCGCATTCTGGACAAACTGGCCGATCAGGGCGTTTCCCAGATGATTATTACCGATCCTTATACCATTTTTTATCTCACCGGCCGCTTCATCAATCCCGGTGAGCGCCTGCTGGCCCTGTACATCGGCCGAAACGGCCGCCACCGCTTCTTCATTAACGATCTTTTTACCGTCAATGAAGATCTGGGCGTGGATAAGGTCCGTTTTTCAGACACGAAGGATCCCATTCCCCTTCTGGCAGACTGCATTGACAGCAGCTCGCCCCTTGGCATTGACAAAAATATGCCGGCCCGTTTCCTCCTGCCGCTGATGGACCGCGGCTGTGCCCCGAAGTATCTCAACACCTCTTTCTGCGTGGACGCTGTCCGTTCCATCAAGGACGCTGAAGAACAGGCACTGATGCAGGAGGCTTCCCGTGTCAATGATCTGGCCATGGGACAGCTGAAGGATCTGATCCGGGAAGGTATGACCGAAGAGGAGCTGGCCGCCGGCCTTTCTTCCATTTATAAGAGCATGGGCGCCGAAGGCTTTTCCTTTGCTCCTCTGGTAGGCTTCGGCCCCAACGCGGCCCTCGGCCACTACGAGCCCGGACAGGCCGCCCTGAAGAGCGGCGACTGCATTCTCATTGACATCGGCTGCGTCAAGGACGGATACTGCTCCGACATGACCCGTACCTTCTTCTGGAAGGAAGTCACCCCGGAGCACCGGAAGGTCTATGAAACCGTGAAGGAAGCCGTGCTCGCCGCTGAATCTCTCATCCGTCCCGGTGTGCGCTTCTGCGATCTGGACGGCACTGCCCGTGATCTCATCACAGCCGCCGGCTACGGTCCTGCTTTTACCCACCGTCTGGGCCATTCCATCGGTCTGGAGGATCATGAATACGGCGATGTTTCCAGCGCAAACACTGCCTGCGTCCAGCCCGGCATGACCTTTTCCATTGAACCGGGCATCTA
>JAXEJQ010000055.1:0-24262 GCA_034101475.1 Candidatus Limivivens sp. | reverse complement strand
CCGGTTCAGGGAGGAGATCAGAGGACGCAGGAAGCTCAGCAGAAGAACCGCCACCAGCAGAAGCGTTAAGCCCACCCAGAGAAAATGACGTCCCACAAGCTGGATAATCTCTGTGAAATACTGGCTTTTGTCAACCAGGGTATACAGGGAAAAATCGATGCTTGGCAGGCTGTAGCAGTTTACGGCGTAGGTTTTGTTCCCTTCCTCCAGGCTAAAGGAATCCGCATTTATGCCGGCTTTGCGGATTTCCTGATACAGGCTTTCCGAGCCGTAGATCAGTTCATGGCCGGAAGCGCTGGCCAGAAGAATGGAAGGCCGGTATCTGGTGTCCTGGGGAATTCCGTTTTCAAAATAGCGGCTGATATCGATGGCCAGAAAGAGCACACCCAGATAGGAAGAGTCCGAGGACAGGACGTGTACCGGCATGGCCAGAATATGGCAGTCGATGCCATTAACCCGCAGAAGCCCCATGGAACAGAAGGAAAAGCGCCGGGACGGGAGCTGTTTGGCCAGAACCTGGTAAGACTGGACAGCTCCGGTCAGTGAGATGGAATTCCCGGTGTCGCCCAGGATGGCGATATCCACAATGTAGCTGTCAAGGTTCGCCATGCTGCTCAGATAGATCTGCTGCTCCTGGTAAAGCTCATATTTTCGGACGGAATCTGTTTCAGTGATAAATTCCTGCAGGGACTGATTGAAAGCCACACTGTAGCAGATATTCTTATAGATCTCATAGGTCTGGCGGGTGCTTTTGGCAAGCTGGGTGGCGTAAAGACGGTTGTTTTCTTCTATGACAGAAATCTGAAGCTTCCGATAGTCCCAGGCTGTATAAATGCTGACGGACAGAATGGAAACCGTCAGGATCGCCAGCAGCTCAAACATGCGTTTTTTCAGGGGCTTTGGCCGGTATTGTCTGATTTTCTGGATCATGTGTTCCTCTCTTTTCCGGTATCCGGATCGGTATTTTGCGGATAATGGTTAACCCTTTCGTATTTGTTCAGAGTTTCGGCAGATGCGATTTGGTCTGCGCTGAACAGTTAAGCAGTTTCATTTTACCTTACCATTATAAGACTGCGTTATGGAAAAATCTACAATAATTATGTAAAAATTACATGTTTTTATGTTGAATAGATAGAAATGTGTAAAATTTACATAAAATGCCGGGAGTTCTTCCATTCAAAATCAAATTTCTTTCTTCTATAATAGAAGGTACTTAAAGGAGAAAGGATGATGAAGAAAGGATGGCAAAAAAGAAAAAACTCAAAAACCAGTGGATGCTTCTGCTGATGCTCCTGCCGGGACTGGTTCTGCTGATTGTTTTTAAGTACGTTCCCATGTACGGAATTCTGATCGCGTTTAAGAACTATAAGGCTTCCAAGGGCGTATGGGGAAGCGATTGGCTGGATCCTCTGTTTAAAAACTTTATTACATTTTTCAAAAATGTAAACTGCTGGAACATTATCTGGAATACCATCAAGGTGGGTGTGGTGAGCCTTGTGGTTACTTTCCCGGCGCCGATTATCTTCGCGCTGCTGCTCAATGAGCTGAAGGGAAAGTATTTCAAGAAATCCGTGCAGACGATTTCTTATATCCCGCACTTTATTTCCGTAGTGGTTATCTGCTCCATGTTAAACGGTTTCGGCTCCACCACCGGTTTGTTTAACGACATCCGCGAATTATTTGGAATGGCCAGAGTGGATATGAATAACGGAAGCAAGTATTTCCTCTGGGAATATGTGGGTTCCGGACTCTGGCAGACTGTAGGCTGGGGATCCATTGTCTATCTGTCTGCCCTGACCAATGTGGATACCACGCTCTATGATGTGGCCAATATTGACGGCGCGAACCGCTGGCAGAAGGTACGGCACATTGCCTGGCCGGCCATTGTTCCCACGGCTACCGTTATGCTGATTATGAATGTTGGAACGGTCCTGAATTCGGACTTTACCAAGATCCTTCTTATGCAGAATGATACGAACCGAAGCGCTCTGGATGTGATCGCGACCTTTGTATATCAGAAAGGTATTGTGGAAGGAAAATTCTCGTATTCGACGGCTGTCAACCTCTTTGCATCCATTGTGAGCTGTATCCTGGTATTCAGCACGAATATGATTATCCGGAAGACCAGTCCGGAGAACAGTCTGTGGTAAGGAGGAAAGATCATGACAAAAAAGCAGAGCAATAAAATTTATGTGGGCAGCAGGGCCTTTGATATTGTCCTGATTCTCTTCATGCTGGTTTTGTGCGTGGTTTTCCTGTATCCCTTCCTGAACGTGATTGCCGTTTCCTTTTCCAGCAATTCCATGATTACGACTGGGCAGGTGACGTTTTTCCCGAAGGAATTCAACACGGAGAGCTATCGGGTACTTTTTGAGGCGGAGAACATTCTGCGGGCCTATGCCAACACCATCATCATTGCAGTGGCGACCACGGTTCTGCAGCTGGTTGTGAACTCTCTGGTGGCGTATGTGCTGATGGTTCCGGAGTTTCAGTTTAAGAAACCGGTTTCCATTCTTCTTCTGATTACCATGTTTTTCTCAGGCGGTACGGTGCCGACTTACCTGTTAATCCAGAACCTGGGCCTGCTGAACAGCTGGTGGGCACTGATTCTGCCAAATTCCATTTCTGCGTACAACGTGTTTATGTACCGGGCCTTTTTTAAGGGAATTTCTCCGGAGATCCGTGAGGCTGCCAAAATTGACGGCGCCAATGAAATTCAGATTCTGGCAAAGGTTTATGCACCGCTTTCCAAGGCACTGTATGCCACCTTCGGACTGTTTTCGATTGTTGGTGTATGGAATAACTACTATGATGCATTGCTGTATATCAAAGATGCAAATAAGCAGCCGATCCAGATGGTACTGCGGAAAATTGTATTTACCTTCTCGACTACCAGTATGGGTGAGGCACAGCAGATGATCGCAAACGGTCAGCTGAACCAGCTGAGTGTTCAGTACGCGACGATTATTGCAACGATTCTGCCGATGCTTCTGGTTTATCCGTTTATTCAGAAGTACTTCGCACAGGGCATGCAGGTCGGAGCGGTAAAGGGATAATGCAGCATACGGCAGCAAATACCGTAAAACGTAGAGATATCCAAATACAGATATCACTGATCCCCCAGGGGATTTGATATAAAATTATTTAGGGAGGAATTCGAATGAAAGCAAAAAAAGTAACAGCATTTCTGCTTGCGTCCATGATGGCGGTTTCCGCCTTCAGCGGAATGGGTGTATCTGCAGAAGAATCCAATGCCTGGGCAACGGCAGCAGGCAACGGAATTGAACTTCCGGAGCTGGAAGACGGTACCTTAAAGCTGACGGTCAGCATTCCGGATTATCAGACGACTTCTGACGGAACCAGAATCCAGCAGCTCTGGCAGGAGCGTATGGAAGCTTATCTGGGCTGCAAGCTGGATATCTCCTGGACCAGAACTCCGTCTCAGGATTATTCCAACAATGAGTTGGTTATGCTTCAGGCCGGCGATGTATCTGACGTGGCTACCGTTACCAAGGGTTCTGCGGTAAATGAGTACGGCGAGGACGGCACCCTTCTGAATCTGTCTGACTACATGGATTACATGGTTTATTATCCGGAGTATATGGCAGATACCAACGGCGGCGAGAACTTCGCGAAGAACGAAGACGGTTCCATGTATTATTTCATGGATGGTTTCTACAATCCGAATAACATCGAAGGCGCACAGTCCTTTACCTCCTTCGCTTACCGTTTTGATATTCTGAAAGAGAACGGCTGGCAGCCGGCTCAGACGCTGGATGAGTTTACCCAGCTCTGCGCGGATATGAAAGCAAAGATCGATGACGGATCTCTGGATCTGGATTATGTCATCATCAACAACACCAAAGACTATTCGCTGTACAGAGGCTTTGTAGGTATTTTCCATACCTGGGACTGCCTGTATTACAATGACGGCGAGTGGAGATTCGGACCCATTGAGGACAATTTCCGTGAAATGCTGAAATACCTGAACGGTCTGTACGAAGCAGGTTACATTGATCCGGAATTCTCAACGGCTGACTTTAACGCAGGAACCACAAAGGCAACCACCAATGTAGGCGGTATCTGCCCGACACTGTGGTCAGGAAGCGTGTCCGCATGGAATACGGCTGCTACTGATGAGAACATGGAGTGGGGACTTGCCTATCTTCCTTCTGATGAAACTTACGGCACTGCATGGAAATGGGGCTCCAGACAGGGCGGCAAGTCTCTGAATGCAAACATGGGTATCTATATCAGCGCGGAAACAGAGCATCCGGAATATGTTGTGGCTATGGTTGACTATCAGTACTCTGACGAGATGGTTCAGCTGCTGAACTGGGGCGTGGAAGGCGAAGATTATACCGTTACCGAGGAAGGCAACGAATATGTTGACAAATACGCGAAAGCAGAGAATCCGGCTACCGCAGTTGCGGAAGAAGGTATCATGGCTTCCTCTGTATGCCGTACCGGTATCCCCTTCGTTCCTCTTGATTTCAAAGCAATGCTGGATGTATCCGCACTGCCTGAGCCGTGGTGGAATGCAGAAGAAGGCTACTACGAAGGCAAGTACTGGGTAGAGTCCTCCAGAAACGGCGGCGAGGAGTCCGTATCTCCGTATGACCGCCCGCCTGTAACTTATCTGAGTGCAGAAGAAAGTACTTCCAAAGCACAGCTTGGATATGGCGGAGTCTGCGAGACCAGAGTAAAAGAGCTGGCACTGCAGTTCATCGTTGGCGAGCAGGATATCGAAGATGACAGCGCATGGGAAAGCTACATCTCTGACATTAAGAGCCAGACGGATGATGATTTCGATGGCATTCTGGAAATGCTGAATGAAAAAACAGTAAAATAATGGACGCTGACTGCAGAGGGCCTCTTTTTGAGGCCCTTTCTGTTTCCGAAGACAAGAAGGATTTGTGAAAATGGAGGGCTTGAAAATGAATGTGTGCGGGCTGTGTGTGGAAAACAGGGTCACACCGATGGATGTTTCAGTAGAAAAGCCGGTTTTTAGCTGGCGGGTGGAAACAGAGGAAGAGAACTGGAAACAGAAGGAATATCGGATCCGGGTAAAAAAGGAAAATGGGGAAGCAGTCTGGGATACCGGGTTCGTGGCGCAGCGCAGGATGAACGGAGTTCCTTATGAAGGACTGACGCTGGAGCCGGATACCCGTTATCTCTGGAAGGTGGACTGCGTGTCCGGAACCGGCGAAATTGCTTCCAAAGAAGCATGGTTTGAGACAGGTCTTTTCACTCCCGGAGACTGGAAAGGAACGTATATCGGAGAGACTGAAGACCGGATCTATCATCTTTACCGGAAAACTTTTGAAATCGAAAAAAAGGTTCAAAAGGCAAAGCTCTATGTATGCGGGCTTGGACATCATGAATTTTATATAAATGGGAAAAAGATATCGGACCGGGTGCTGGAGCCCGGCTGGAGCGACTATCGGAAGACCTGCTTTTATTCCGCCTATGATGTGACCGCTTTTCTGAACAGGGGGAAAAACGCCGTTCTGGTTAAGCTGGGAGACGGCATGTTCAACGTGCCGGGAGCCGCGGCGGAGGGACGGTATGTTTATTATGAGCGAAGCTATGGGAAAATGAAGCTGAATGTGCAGCTTAATCTGACCTATGAGGACGGGACCGGGGCCTGTATCGTGACAGACGGGACCTGGAAGCAGAAGGAAAGCCCTATCCGATACTGCTGCATTTATGGCGGGGAGCTCTTTGACGGGCGTCTCTGGGAGGATGCTTTTTCCAGGGCAGATTATGATGATGGGAGCTGGGAACCCGCGGTCTGTGTTGAGCCACCCATGGGAAAGGTGACAGCCTCCGGCATGGAGCCCATGAAGGTTATGCAGACCTACACGCCGGTGTCGGTTACAGAGACGGCTCCGGGGGTTTTCCTTTATGATCTGGGCACGAATTTTTCCGGCTGGGCCAGAATCCGGCTTCGAACCGATGGAAATCTGTCCGGCAGAAAAGTCGTGCTGACACCGGGAGAGCTTCTGGATGCGCAGATGAAGCCGGATCAGCGGGTGACAGGCCATGATTACCGCTGGGAATATATCCTGAATGATCAGGAAGAACAGGAATTTGCGCCGGATTTCACCTATACCGGCTTCCGTTATGTCCAGGTGGAGGGTGCGCTGCCGGCGGACAGGGAGCAGGATGGCACCGGAATGCCGGTTCTGACGGACCTGGTGGGCGAATTTATTTATCCGGATGTCAGAACCACCGGAGAATTCACCTGTTCCAATCAGCTGTTCAACGATATCCACCGGATTATCAATCAGGCTATTCTGAGCAATATGAAAAGCTATTTTACGGACTGCCCGCATCGGGAAAAGCTTCCCTGGCTGGAGCAGAGCCACCTGATCGGCCCGGCGATTTTTTATAACTATGATGTGCTGAATATTTACCGGAAGATGGAACAGGATATGACGGATTCCCAGCGGGAAAACGGGCTGGTGCCGGATATCTGCCCGGAATATGTGGTCTTCGGCTATCACCGGGGCTTTGTGGATTCCCCGGAGTGGGGCAGTGCCGTCATCATCAATCCCTGGTATCTCTATAAGCGCTACGGAGATACTTCCCTTATGGAGCGGTATTATGATACAATGGAACGGTATCTGGAATATTTAACCAGTCAGACCCATCATCATGTTCTTCATCACGGTCTGGGGGACTGGCTGGACATCGGCCCCTGCCCCCCCTATTCCCAGAATACGGCCGTTCCCATTGTGGCCACGAGCATTTATTATTATGATCTGGGGATCATGGAAGAGATTTCCCGGATCCTTGGGAAAAAGGAGCGGGCGGTTTTCTATCAGGAGCTGAGAAAGGAAGTATTCCGGGAATACAATCTTCAGTTCCTGGATGATCAGACCGGGCGGTACGGTTCCGGAAGCCAGGCATCCCAGGCCCTGAGTCTGATGGCCGGGCTGGTTCCGGCGGAATATGAGGAGAAGGCAGTGAAGCAGCTTCGGGATGAGGTGGTGAAACGCAATTATGCCATTACAGCCGGAGATATCGGCCATCCCTTCCTGATTGCGGCGCTGATGAAGTACGGCATGTCCGATGTGCTGAATGAGATGACCAATATCACGGAAACCCCGGGATACGGTTATCAGGTGGTAAACGGTGCCACCACCCTGACGGAAGAATGGGACGGACCGGATCCGGCAAGACCCCATGGTTCCCAGAATCATCTGATGCTGGGAAGCATTGAGGAGTGGTTTTATGCCGGGCTGGGGGGACTGGCGGACATCCGGAGCGGCCTGCCCTTTGATGAGGTTCGGATCCGGCCCCATATTGCCAAAGGTGTGAATTTCTGCCAGGCTTCCATGATGCATCCCTATGGAAAGCTTTCGGTGTCCTGGAAGCGTATGGGAGAGAAAGCGCAGGTGACGGTGACGGTTCCGCCGAACCTGACGGCCCATCTGGAATCGGAGGACGGCAGTGTGAAAGCAGTGAAAGGATCCGGAATCCATACGTATCTGGTACCATGTGAATGAAGAAAAGACAGCATGATTTTGCAACAGCAGATTTTATATCTGCTTCAGAGAGGAGGAAAAATGATTTCAATAAATGATCCGCAGATTGCGGCCTACCTGACACCCTATAAATACGGAAAACCGGTTTTTACCGGTTCCGGAAAGAAAGGAGCCTTTGACGAGAAGGCCATTGACATTCCGTTTCTGTTTGTCCATAACGGACAGTATCATTTGCTGTATACGGGATATGACGGAATGGGTTATCAGACAGCCCTGGCGGTGAGCGATGACCTGCTCCACTGGCGTCATAAGGGCATGGTGCTGGAACGGGATCTGGCAAGCGGACGCTGGGACAGGGTCGGCGCAGCCGGAACCTGGATTATCAAAGAGGACAATGATCTGAAGGCGGTTCCGCGGCTGAAAAAGATTGACGGGAAATACTGGATGGTTTATCACTCCTATCCCATGGAGGGATATGAAGCGGGACCGGCGGAGATTTCCCTGGCCTGGTGCGAGGATGAGAATCTTCTGGACTGGCATCGGCTGGATCAGCCGGTCTTTTCCTGGCGTGATGGGGAAGAGTGGGAGTCCGGCGGCCTTTATAAAGCCTGCATCCTTCAGCATGAAGATACCTGGTATCTGTTTTACAACGCCAAGAACAGGGAGCCACGGTGGACTGAACAGACGGGCGTGGCATTTTCCAGGGATCTGCTGCACTGGGAGCGGTATGCCGGGAATCCGGTTCTGCGTGTGAATAAGGAAAGCTGGGATGAGCGGTTTGTTTCGGATCCCTGTATTTTCCGGGATAATGGGAAATGGCTGAATTTCTATTTCGGCCTTGGACCGGGACATGCCCAGGAGGGGCTGGCGCTGTCGGATGATCTGCTGCACTGGGAAAAGGTGGACGAACCCATTCTCCGGTACGGAAAAGAAGGAGAGGTGGACAGCGTTCACGCTCATAAGCCGGCGATGATTTATGAAAACGGAACCCTCTATCATTTTTACTGCGGCACCAGACCCTGGCAGGAGGGAGATCCCACGAAAAACGGAGAAGAATTCCGGTCCATCTGTCTGGCGGCCAGCAGGCCATTTACCCAAAACAAAGATATTCCCTGAGATAAAGGAGCAGGAAGAATGAAAACATTACAGAATGCATTGAATGGAACAAAAACCAGCCATATCCTACCGTTTCTGTGGATGCGCGGGGAGGAAAACGAGCGGATCGGCGAAGAACTGGATAAAATCCAGGAGTGCGGGATTTCAGAGGTATGTCTGGAATCCCGGCCTCATCCGGATTTCGCGGGGCCGGGCTGGTGGAAGAATCTGGATTATATTCTGGCAGAAGCCAGAAAAAGGAAGATGCGGGTGTGGGTTCTGGATGACGATAAATTCCCCACAGGCCACTGCAATGGAGCTCTGGAGAAAAAATATCCCCATCTGGCGAAAACCTATCTGGTAGAACGGCATATGGACATTTACGGACCGTGCCGGGAAGGGGCCGTCTTGGTGGAAAACTTTCTGGGAGCGGACGGTGAACTTCTGGGAATTCTGGCATGCCCCAAACCCGATGGAGAGACCCTGGCTGTTTCCGGAGACGGAATTCTGGATCTGACGGAAAATTACCGGGACGGATTTGTCTATTTTGATCTGCCGGAGGGACCCTACCGGCTGTTTGTGCTGTTTCGGACTCAGACAGGAGGAGGAAGGCCGGGCTATGTGAATCTGATCGATTCCGAGTCTGTGCGGGTTTTGATTGATGAAGTCTATGAGAAGCACTTTGAGCACTATGCGGACTATTTCGGAAAGGAACTGGCCGGCTTTTTCTCTGATGAGCCGGAGCTTGGCAATGTTCCGGGCTATCCCTTTGACTGTGCGCTGGGGCAGAAGGATACGAAGCTGCCCTGGAGCCGGGAACTGGAGGCAGCTCTGCGGGGAAAATGGGGCGGTGCGTTTCTGGAGAATCTGGTGGCGCTCTGGTATGAGCGGGGGGAGGAAACCTCTTTCATCCGCTATACCTATATGGATGAGATGACCAGACTGGTGAGAACCTGTTTTTCCGGACAGATAGGAAAATGGTGTGCCGACCATAAGGTGGAGTATATCGGCCATATTCTGGAGGATGCCAACAGCCACAACAAGCTGGGCTGCGGCGCAGGCCACTATTTCCGGGAGATGGAAGGACAGCATATGGCCGGGGTGGATGTGGTTCACCATCAGATCGTTCCGGGATTTACAGAAAAATACCATCAGTGGATTGCCGGAGATACGGACGGAGAGTTCTTCCATTTCGGCCTGGCAAAAATGGGTAGCTCCGCGGCCCATCTGGATCCCAAAAAGAAAAACCGGGCTCTGTGCGAGATATTCGGAAATTATGGGTGGGCAGAGAGCCTGTCCCTGATGCGCTGGCTGACAGACCATATGCTGGTGCGGGGGATCAATACCTTTACCCCACATGCCTTTTCCATGCGCTTTCCGGACCGGGACTGCCCGCCGCATTTTTATGCCGGAGGCAGGAATCCTCAGTTCGAGGGCTTTTCTTCCCTGATGAAGTATATGAACCGGATGGCAGCGATTCTCATCGAAGGCCAGCATCAGGCCCAGGCGGCGGTGCTGTATCATGGAGATCTGGAGTGGGCGGATCCCCAGGCCATGCTTTTCCAGAAGCCGGTGCGGGTTCTCATGGAGCATCAGCTGGACTGTGATGTGATTCCGGACGATGTGTTTGCGGACGGGCGTGCGCAGACTGTGGACGGAAGGCTTCGGATCTGCGGAAAAGAGTATGCCTGCCTGATTATTCCGGGCTGCCGGTATCTGCCGCGAAAGACCGCGGAATTTCTGGTACAGGCCAGACAGGCGGGACTTCCGGTTTATACAGTCGGAAAGTCTGTCTGCGGATGTACGGAAGGAACCGCGCTTCCGAAGGGATTTTCGGAATGCATTCCTGCCGTGGAGCCCGGAGACCTTCCAAAGCTTGTCCGCTCTGTGTCAGAGCCTCCCGTCTGGTTTTCTTCTCCGGACGAGGGACTCCGGGTTTTTGTGACCAGGCAGGAGGATGGTCTGGCGGTAATGCTGTTCAATGAACAGGTATCCCGGGAGATTACCACCCGGGTTCGAATCGGGGCTGCAGAAGAGATGGTGATTTACGATGCATGGGAAAACCGGGCCTGGAGAACCCTCATTCCCACAGAAGGTGCGGAAATTACCCTGATGCCCGGCAATTCTCTGATGCTCTTTGCGGGGGAGGAGCTTTCCGGGCTTCCGGAAGCGAAAAAGCTGACCGGAGAACAGCTCCTGGAACCGGACTGGAGGGTATCCAGGAAACCCTGGGGAACAGAGGAGTTTGTGCCCTGGCGGGTTCTGAAGGGAAAAGAGCCTCTGCCCAACTTAAACGGTCTGACGGGGGATCCTGGCTTTGTCGGGACTTACCGGTATGAGAGCTGTGTGGAACTGACGCCGGAAGAGGGTGCGGATTATTTCCTGAAGATGCCCCAGGCTTCGGACAGCGTAAAGCTGTATCTCAATGGAGCGGAAGCGGCCAGCCTGATCAGCTTTCCGTCCCGGGCGGAGATTACCCCATATTTAAAGAATGGTAGGAATGAAATTGCGGTGGAAGTGACCACAACGCTGATCTGGGAACGGAAGGACGGAGCGTCCACTCATCTGCAGATTCCGGCGTCTGGTATGACTGCCCAGCCGATACTGGAGGTATGGAAATGAGCGAGAGAACACCTTTATTTCCAGGAGTGGGAGGACTCCTTCACGGAGGAGATTACAATCCGGAGCAGTGGCTGGACCGGCCGGATATCCTGGAAGAGGATCTGCGGATGATGAAAAAGGCTCATATTAATACGGTGACGCTGGGCGTGTTTTCCTGGTCGGTTTACGAGCCTGTGGAGGGAGAATTTCACTTTGACTGGCTGGAGCAGATCATGGACCGGCTGTATGAGAACGGGATTTATACGATTCTGGCTACTCCTACCGGAGCGCGCCCGGCCTGGCTTGATGAAGCGTATCCGGATGCAATGCGGGTTGCCAGAGACGGAGTCCGGAATCATCACGGTCTGCGCCATAATCACTGTATGAGTTCGGAGCATTTCAGACAGAAGGCAGAGAGGATAGACCGGAAACTGGCAGAGCGTTTCGGCAGGCATCCGGGTCTGATCCTGTGGCACGTTTCCAATGAGCTGGGAGGGGAGTGTTACTGTCCGGCCTGTCAGGAGCGGTTCCGGAATTATCTGCGCAGGAAATTTGACAATGATATCGAAAAGCTGAATCAGGAATGGTGGACCACCTTCTGGAGCCACCGTTTTACCAGCTTTGATCAGATTGAAGCTCCTCTCTCCAACGGAGAGGGGAGCATCGGCGGCCTGAACCTGGAATGGAAGCGTTTCAATACCTGGAATATGACGGACTACCTGAAATTCGAAATCGGCATTTTAAAGGAACTGACGCCGGATATTCCGGTTACCACCAATTTCATGAAGCTGTATCCCGGTCTGGATTACCGGGAGATGGCCCGGGAACTGGACGTGATTTCCTGGGACAGTTATCCCAGATTTCACAACGATTATGAGAATCTGTGGGATACCTTTTCGGAAAGTGCCTTTGACCATGCCGTAATGCGTTCTCTGGCAGGGGGAAAGCCCTTTATGCTCATGGAGAGTGCTCCGGGACTGGTGAACTGGCATCCCTTCAATAAACTGAAACGTCCCGGGATCCACAGCCTGGCAGGACTCCAGGCCCTTTCCTGCGGAAGTGACACGGTTCAGTATTTCCAGTGGCGCAAGGGCAGAGGCTCCTATGAGCAGTACCACGGTGCGGTGGTGGATCATCTGGGGCGGGATGATACCCGGATTTTCCGGGAAGTGACCCGGATGGGAGAGGAGCTGGAGCAGCTGGGCGAGGTGGCCGGGACCCGGACAGAGACCAGGGCGGCGATTTTGATGGACTGGGATAACCGCTGGGCTATCCAGGGCATGGCCGGACTCAGCGAGGAGAAAAAGCAGTATGAAAAAACCTGTCTTCAGCAGTACCGGATCTTCCGGAAGCTGGGAATTGAGGCGGATGTGGTCTCCATGTGCGATGATCTCAGTGCTTATGCCGTTGTGGCGGCTCCCATGCTGTACCTGCTGAAGGAAGGGGCGGCAGAAAATCTGAAGCGCTATGTCCGGGGCGGCGGGCAGCTGGTCGCCACCTATCTGACGGGGTATGTCAATGAAAACACCCTCTGCTTTCTGGGAGGATTTCCCGGAGATTCTCTTACGGAGCTGTTTGGGCTTTACAGTGAGGAGATCGACACCCTTTATCCCTCTGATCGGAACCGGGCGGTTTTTGCAGACGGAGAAACCTTTGAGATTCATGATTTCGCGGAGATTCTGAAGGTACGGGACGCAGAGGTCCTGGCCTCCTACGGGGACGATTTTTATGCTGGAACACCGGCGGTTACCTGCCGGCAGGAAGGAAAAGGCAGGGCCTGGTACGTGGGAGCCAGAATTTCCCGGGAGGGAATGGAAAAAATTTTCCGGGCCTGTCTGAAAGAAGCAGGAGTGCAGACCAGAGAACTGCCCGAGGGTATCGAATACCGGGTACGCCAGGGCGGCGGAAAAAGGTATGCTTTTTATCTGAATGAGACGGACAGACGGGTGGAGCTTCCGGAGGTAACAGGCTTTGAACTGCTGCGGAGACAGGAAACCGCAGGGCTGGTTCTGGAGCCTTTTGGGGCTGCTGTGCTGCGCAATGAAGAATAACCAAAAAAATACTTTAAAAATGAAAATACATATGCTATAATTACCGGAGTGAAAGAAAGTAAGGAGGCTAAAAAGATGAAGCATATCAAAACCCTGAATGCACAGACCCTGCAGAATACCCTGAAAAAGGGTGGTTGCGGCGAATGCCAGACTTCCTGCCAGTCTGCCTGCAAAACTTCCTGTACAGTAGGAAACCAGAGCTGCGAGAACCAGAAATAAAACGTTTCTTGCACGGAAAAGGGCGGATTTTGCTTGAAACCGCCGATGTTATGAAAATATGATGGGCAGCGGACAGGTTGTTCGCTGCTCATTACTTGAAAGGGGATTTCCTGTGATCCATCAGTATAAAAACAACGGCTACAACATCGTACTGGACGTGAACAGCGGTGCGGTACATGTGGTGGACGATGTGGTATATGACGTACTTCCGCACCTGGAAAAAAAAGAAAGCGCCGGACAGATCAGAAAGGCGCTGGAGGGCCGCTATTCCCAGGAGGAGATTGACAGTGCCGTTTCCGAATGCCGGGAGCTGGAGCAGGCCGGTGTGCTGTTTACCGAAGACACCTATGAGCCTGCGATTCTGAATTTTAAAAACAGACCTACCGTTGTTAAGGCACTGTGTCTCCACATTGCCCATGACTGCAACCTGGCCTGCCGCTACTGCTTTGCGGAGGAAGGGGAGTATCATGGACGCCGGGCTCTTATGGACTTCGAAACCGGAAAACAGGCGCTGGATTTCCTGATTGCCAATTCCGGAAACCGCCGGAATCTGGAGGTGGATTTCTTCGGCGGAGAGCCGCTTATGAACTGGCAGGTGGTAAAGGATCTGGTCCGCTACGGCAGGGAGCAGGAGAAGCTACATAATAAAAATTTCCGTTTCACCCTGACGACCAACGGCGTGCTTCTGAATGATGAAGTCATGGAATTCTGCAACCGGGAAATGGCGAATGTGGTTCTGAGCATTGACGGAAGAAAAGAGGTCCATAACCATATGCGTCCTTTCCGGAACGGAGCCGGCAGCTATGACCTGATCGTTCCGAAGTTCCAGAAGTTTGCCGACAGCCGGAACCAGGAGAAGTATTATGTCCGGGGAACGTTTACCCATGAAAACCTGGACTTTTCCGAAGATGTCCTGCATCTGGCGGATCTGGGCTTCCGGCAGATTTCTGTGGAGCCAGTGGTGGCAAAGCCTGAAGAGCCTTATGCACTGCGGGAAGAAGATCTTCCGAAAATTTTTGAGGAATATGATAAGCTGGCGAAGATCATGGTTGAGCGGGAAAGGGAAGGAAAGGGTTTTACCTTCTTCCATTTCATGATTGACCTGACGGGAGGTCCCTGTGTGTACAAGCGTCTTTCCGGCTGTGGTTCCGGTACCGAGTACCTGGCTGTGACGCCCTGGGGAGATCTCTATCCCTGCCACCAGTTCGTGGGTGAGGAGAAGTTTCTGATGGGGAATGTCCGGGACGGCGTGAAGGCGAAGGAGATTCAGGACGAATTCAAGTGCTGCAATGTCTACGCAAAAGAAAAATGCCGGAAATGCTTCGCCAGATTTTACTGCAGCGGCGGATGTGCGGCAAATGCCTGGAATTTCCACGGCAATATCAACGACGCTTATGACCTCGGGTGTGAGCTGCAGCGCAAGCGCGTGGAATGCGCCATTATGATTAAGGCAGCTCTGGCAGATCAGGAGAGCTGAAAAGTATCTGATACTCACGGCAGTTTTCGGGGCGGTCCGGCCCTGGTATGCTGTCTGCGGGAATAAAAAGAAACAAGGAGAAAAGAGCATCATGAAAAAAAACAAAGCGATTGCGGTACTGGTGTGCATGGTCCTGCTGCTGGGACTTCTGACCTATACCGCCGCAGTTGGTTTCGGCCCCACCGGAACCGGTTCTGCGAGAAACATCACCACCGGACTGGATCTGGCCGGAGGCGTCAGCATTACCTACCAGGCAGTAGGGGAGGAGACACCGTCTGCCGAGGATATGGCAGATACGATCTATAAGCTGCAGCAGCGTGTGGATGGCTACAGCACAGAATCTCAGGTATATCAGGAAGGCGACGACCGGATCAATATCGAGATTCCGGGCGTGTCTGACGCAAACAAGATTCTGGAAGAGCTTGGGAAACCGGGTTCCCTGGAGTTCCAGCTCACGGACGGTACCGTGGTACTGGACGGCTCCATGGTTGATTCTGCGGAAGCCAAGACCAGACAGGACGAGATGAAGAACAGGGAATACGTGGTGGAACTTGTCCTGAACGAAGAGGGAACCAAAGCTTTTGCGGAAGCAACCAAGGAAAATGTCGGCAAACAGATTATGATTGTGTACGACGGAGAGGTGATCAGTGCTCCCGTTGTCAATGAGGAGATTCCCAACGGAACGGCGTACATTTCCGGTATGTCCGGTGTTGAGGAAGCACAGAATCTGGCATCCTCCATCCGAATCGGCTCTCTGTCCGTTGAACTGGAAGAGCTGCGCTCCAACGTTGTCGGTGCGTCTCTCGGTGAGGCAGCGATTTCCACCAGCTTAAAGGCAGGCGCCATCGGTCTGGTGCTGGTGATCATCTTTATGGCGATTGTTTATCTGATTCCGGGTCTGATCGCAGGCTTTGCGCTGCTGATCTACACGGCTCTGATGCTGGTAGCGCTGAATGCCTTTGACATTACACTGACCCTTCCGGGTATTGCAGGTATTATCCTTTCCATTGGTATGGCGGTGGATGCGAACGTTATTATCTATGCCCGTATCCGTGA
The DNA here is from genome assembly GCA_034101475.1 of Candidatus Limivivens sp. GTDB lineage: Bacteria > Bacillota > Clostridia > Lachnospirales > Lachnospiraceae > Limivivens. The sequence goes on along the minus strand of JAXEJQ010000055.1, from coordinate 8,270 downwards.
GGAGATCGGTGCCGGCATGAGCGTCAAGGGCGCCATCAGGACCGGTTTCCAGAAAGCCCTTTCCGCCATCGTTGACGGAAATGTGACCACCCTGATTGCAGCCTTCGTGCTGGCGATGATGGGTACCGGAAGCGTGAAGGGCTTTGCCTACACGCTGGCCATGGGTATTGTTTTATCCATGTTTACGGCGCTGGTAATCACCAGGCTGCTGACAAACGCTCTTTATTCGGTAGGCCTGCGGGATCCGAAATATTTTGGCTCCACAAAAGAGAGAACGGCCATCGATTTTGTCGGTAAGAGAAAGCTGTTTTTCATAATTTCACTGGTGCTGATCCTGGTAGGTCCCGTTGCCATGATCGCTTTCAATGCTTCCACGGGCAAGGCTCTGAACTACAGCCTGGAATTTATGGGCGGTACTTCAACGAATGTTACCTTTAATGAAGATCTGTCCATCGAAGAGATCGATTCCCAGGTGAAGCCGGTTGTACAGGAAATTACCGGAGATGCCAATATCCAGACCCAGAAGGTGTCCGGAAGCAATCAGGTGATTATCAAGACCAGAACCCTGGATGTGGAAGAGCGAAATGCTCTGAACGATGCCCTGGTGGAGAATTTCGGTGTGGATGAGGAACTGATTTCCGCAGAAAGCATTTCCTCCACAGTCAGCAGCGAGATGCGGAAGGATGCGTTTGTTTCCGTTGTGATCGCGACGATCTGTATGCTGATTTATATCTGGTTCCGGTTTAAGGATATCCGTTTTGCAGCCAGCGCGGTTCTGGCCCTGGTTCATGACGTTCTGGTTGTTCTGGCCTTTTATGCGGTATCCAGAACTTCCGTGGGCAATACCTTTATTGCATGTATGCTGACGATTGTCGGTTACTCCATCAATGCGACCATCGTTATCTTTGACCGTATCCGTGAGAACCTGAAGAGTATGGGCAAGAAGGATACCATAGAACATGTGGTAAATCTGAGTATTACCCAGACGTTGACCAGAAGTATCTATACGTCTGTGACGACCTTTATCATGGTTGCGGTACTGTTTGTGCTGGGCGTTGCCTCCATCCGCGAGTTTGCACTGCCTCTGATGGTAGGTATTATCTGCGGCGGTTATTCTTCCGTGTGTGTGACCGGAGCGCTTTGGTATGTAATGCGTTCCTGGAAGAAAAAGGAAAACTAAGCTTTGAGACATCAGGGGGTTGCTGCCAAAATGTCGGTTTCCGGTATTTTGCGGCAGCCCCTGTTCCTGTTTTACCCAGGATTCTGAGGATGGGGACGGATGGAGGAAGGCTGCAGGAGTTTTTACAGACAGGGGATACAAAATGGAAAAATGGGTTGTGGCTGCCAAACGGGCAGACTTCAAAGCAATCTCAAAGAAATTCGGGATTGATCAGGTGACGGCCAGACTGATCCGCAACCGGGAGGTGGTGGGAGACGAGGCCATTGAAGAATACTTAAACGGAGGACTGGAGCGGCTTCATGACGGTCGTCTTCTCCTGGGATGCGGCCGGGCTGTCTCCATTTTACAGGAGAAGATCCGGGCTGGAAAAGCGATCCGGATCATTGGGGATTATGATATTGACGGGGTGAATGCCACGTATATTCTGTACAGAGGACTTGTCAGGTGCGGTGCCAGAGTTGACTATGAGATTCCGGACCGGATGAAGGACGGATACGGGATTAATGAAAACCTGATCCGGCTGGCCTGTGCGGAGGGCATTGACACCATCCTCACCTGCGACAACGGCATTGCGGCTGTGGATCAGATTGCGCTGGCAAAGGAGCTGGGAATGACTGTCGTGGTGACGGATCACCATGAACCCCAGGAGCGGCTTCCACGGGCGGATGCCATTGTCAATCCCAAACAGGCCGGATGTCCCTATCCTTTTAAAAGCCTGTGCGGGGCAGCTGTGGCGCTGAAGGTGATCCAGTGCCTGTATGAGGCCTGCGGACTGGATACAAAGGAGACCGAGGAATTCCTGGAAGAAGCGGCTGTGGCCACAGTGGGAGATGTGATGGATCTGACAGGGGAGAACCGGATTCTGGTGAAAGAAGGACTGAAAAGGCTGAATGAGACGAAAAATCCGGGATTTCGTGCCCTGATTCAGGCAAACGGCCTGGATCATGCCAGACTGACTGCGTACCATATCGGTTTTGTCCTGGGTCCCTGCATCAATGCCAGCGGTCGCCTGGATACGGCGAAACGGGCTCTGAAGCTTCTTCTGGAGGAGGATCCGGACCGGGCGGCGGTTCTTGCCAAAGAGCTGAAGGCGCTGAATGATGAGCGGAAGGATATGACCGCCAGGGGCGTGGAGGAAGCGGTGCAGATGATTGAAGAAGGTCCGCTGAAACAGGACCGGGTTCTGGTGGTTTATCTGCCCGCATGTCATGAAAGCCTGGCGGGGATCATCGCCGGAAGGCTCCGGGAGCGCTATTACCGGCCCACCATTGTGATCACAGATTCGGCGGAGGGGATTAAGGGCTCCGGGCGATCCATTGAGTCCTACAATATGTTCGCGGAGCTGATGAAGTGTAAGGAGCTGTTCACCAGATTCGGCGGACATCCCATGGCTGCGGGCCTGTCCATGGAGAAGGGGATGGACGAAGAGCTTCGAAAGAGGCTCAACGAGCAGGCCACCCTGACGGAGGAGGATCTGACACCGAAGATCGTCATCGATGTTCCCATGCCCATTGATTATATTACAGAGGATCTGATCCGGGAACTGTCAGTGCTGGAGCCCTTTGGAAAGGGAAATACCAAGCCTGTTTTTGCGGAAAAGGGTCTTTCTCTGTTAAATGCCAGGATTCTCGGGCAGAATCAGAATGTGCTGAAACTGCAGGTGCAGAATCCGGCGGGAAAGATTCTGGACGCCCTGTATTTCGGAGACATCGGGGTGTTTCGGGAATACCTGGAAGCCCGTTTTGGGCATGGGGAGACAGAAAAGCTGTTCCAGGGAAGAGAAAACGGAATTACCCTTTCTCTGACCTATTATCCTTCGGTCAATGAGTATCGGGACAGAAAAACGATTCAGATTGTGATTCAGAATTACCAGTAAAATGTGTGTGCCGCAGGACGCTGCGGCAGAAGGGAGAGTTTCATGAAAAAGCTTGGATGGAAGCTGGCTGCAGTGCTGATTGTGCTTCTGATTGGAGGCGCCTATTATTACGCTACAATTCCGGCCATCAATATTCATTCATCAGGGTTCTGGACCTTTTTGTTTGTCTTTGTACTGGTGGCACTGGCCCTTTACGCGCTGCCCAGAGTCCGCAGCGTTTATGATGTGAAGGAGTCCAAAGGCCTGAAGGCGGGCATCGGTCTTCTGGTGGTGCTGGCGGTTGTCTATATTGGAGGAAGTATTCTGTCTTCTCCCATTGTCAATGCGAAAAAATATCAGAAGCTGATCACCGTAGAAAGCCGGGATTTTGAAGAAGATATTCAGGAAGCGGATTATTCCAAGATTCCTCTTCTGGATAAGGCTTCCGCCACTTTGCTGGGAAACCGGAAAATGGGAAGTATGGTGGACATGGTATCTCAGTTTGAGGTGAGCAGCCTCTATACTCAGATCAATTATCAGGATACGCCTGTGCGGGTGACGCCGCTGGTCTACGCCAGTGCCATCAAATGGTTTACGAACCAGTCAACCGGTATTCCGGCTTATATTAAAATTGATATGACGAATCAGAACACGGAGCTGGTGAAGCTGGACAAGCCCATCCGCTATTCCCAGTCTGAATATTTTAACAGAAACATTAACCGGCATCTGCGGTTCCATTATCCGACCTATATCTTTGATGAACTCAGTTTTGAGATTGATGAGGAAGGAACGCCTTACTGGATCTGCCCGGTGAAGAAGTATAATATCGGTCTGTTCGGCGGGGTGACCATCGGCCGGGTGGTGATCTGCAATGCCCAGACAGGAGAATGCCAGGATTACGCGGTGGAGGACTGCCCGACCTGGGTGGATCATGTCTATTCTGCTGATCTGCTGATTCAGCTTTACGATTACAACGGGACTCTGAAAAACGGCTATTTCAACAGTATCCTGGGACAGAAGGGCTGTCTGCAGACAACGGACGGCTACAACTATCTGGCTCTGGAGGATGACGTCTGGGTTTATACCGGAATCACCTCCGTCAGCGGCGACCAGTCAAACGTTGGCTTTGTGCTGATGAACCAGCGGACTATGGAATGCCGCTATTATGAAATCAACGGTGCCGAGGAATATTCAGCCATGAGCTCTGCGGAAGGCCAGGTACAGAACCTGGGGTATCGATCGACCTTCCCGCTGCTGTTAAACGTGGCCGGAGAGCCCACGTATTTCATGGCTCTGAAGGACGGCGCGGGCCTGGTTAAAAAATATGCGATGGTCAACATCCAGAAATATCAGAACGTGGCCATCGGCGATACGGTCTCCGAGTGTGAGAAGGCCTACCGGAATCTGCTGAAGGAGAGCGGAATTGCGGTTCAGGCTGGGACATCGCAGATAATTACCAAAAAAATCGCGAAAATTGCCCCGGTGGTAATCGAGGGAAATTCCCATTACTATCTGGTATTGGAGGGAAGCAGCGGAATCTTTGATGTTTCCGTGGAAGAATTCCCCCAGGTGGTTCTTTTGGCCGAAGGGGATAAGGTGACGCTGGATTACAGCGAGGGAGACGGCATCAATGTGGTTACGGGAATCAAGTAGAGGCTGATCGGAAGCGTTCAGGGCGGGTTCTGCACATGTGGAATCCGCCCTGAGCAGTTCGAATGCCGGGAAAGGGGCACACTGCTTATGACTGTTGCCGATGTCCATGGGAATAATGGCGGTATAGCAGTCCGCATCCCTGTGTCAGGACAATCATAAGAAGGACAATCACCAGGAGACATCGGAAAAAGTAGGAGTCCGGGAGCAGATCAATGATTGGGTCTGTGGCAGGATTGAAAAGCCAGTAATCATTCCGAAACAGCAGCTTATGAAAGGTGACAAAAAACCAGTCCCAGTTTCCGGCCGCCAGAAGTCCTACGAGGATCGGGAAAGTGGTACCGACCATCCAGGTGGTAAACAGAAAGCCATACTGTTTCCTGCGGAACGAAAGAATTGATCCGGCCAGAAAGAAAATACCGGAGATGATACAGCAGTACTGCAGAAATACGAATATCCGCTTCACCTCGGCAAAATGAATGCGTCCTTCCTCTGACATTGGAAGGGTGGGAAAGACCAGTTCTTCCTGATTCAGAAAAGAGTTGTAATCGATCAGTGCATCGTAGTTGGACCGAATTTCCGATACAGAAAGGCCGCTGTCCGCGGAAAGCTTATCCAGATCCTGATAGTAGAGGAAGCAGGCGTTGAGAGTAAGGGTAACGGAGAGAGACAGGATAAACAGTGTCCCCAGAAGTCCGAGAAAAATGGAAGCTCGTGTAAAAGTTTTCTGTTTCATGTCAGGACATCCTTTCTTTACTTAAGTACCATATGATCAGGAAATAAGTATACCGCATCTATTGACAAAATCAAGCCAAATGAGTAAAATTAAAGCCAGTTATGAATTTTCAAAATGAAAAATGAAAATCCAGGAACATTCAAGAACATCAGGATTCTGATTGATTTGTGTCAGCAAACCAAGTCATGAAGTCACCAGGAGGAGAAAAACAATGGCAGTTCCTTATAATCATAAGGCAATCGAACAAAAATGGCGTAAAATCTGGGAGGAACATCCGGTTAATGTAAACGACGGCAAAAAACCGAAATATTACTGTTTGGATATGTTTCCGTACCCGTCAGGAAACGGACTTCACGTGGGACATTGGAGGGGCTATGTAATTTCCGATGTCTGGAGCCGTTATAAAATGCTGCAGGGATACTATCTGATTCATCCCATGGGCTGGGATGCATTGGGTCTGCCGGCAGAAAACTATGCCATCACAACAGGACAGCATCCGGCCATTTCCACGGCCCAGAATGTTGCCAATATCAAGCGTCAGATCAATGAAATCGCTTCTATTTACGACTGGGATATGGAAGTAAACACCACGGATCCGGATTTTTATAAATGGACCCAGTGGATCTTTGTGAAGATGTTTAAGGAAGGACTGGCTTACGAGAAAGAATTCCCCATTAACTGGTGTCCGTCCTGTAAGACCGGCCTTGCCAACGAAGAAGTTGTCAATGGCGTCTGTGAACGCTGCGGTACCCCGGTTACCAAGAAAAATCTGCGTCAGTGGATGCTGCGCATTACCAAATATGCAGATCGTCTGCTGAATGACCTGGACAAGCTGGACTGGCCGGAGAAGGTAAAGAAAATGCAGACCGACTGGATTGGAAAGTCTTATGGTGCGGAGGTTGATTTCTCCATCGACGGCAGAGACGAGAAGATTACGGTATATACCACCAGACCGGATACCCTTCACGGAGCCACCTTTATGGTACTGGCGCCGGAGCATGCCCTGGCTTCCAGCCTGGCCACCGAAGAGACGAAAGAAGCCGTAGAAAAATACATCTACGATTCTTCCATGAAATCTAATGTGGATCGTCTGCAGGATAAGGAAAAGACCGGCGTTTTCACCGGTTCCTATGCCATCAATCCGCTGAACGGCAAGAAGGTTCCCATCTGGCTGTCTGATTATGTACTGGCGGATTACGGTACCGGAGCGATTATGTGTGTACCGGCTCATGATGACCGTGACTTTGAATTTGCGAAGAAATTTGATCTGCCGATTATCCAGGTGATTTCCCAGGACGGCAAAGAAATCGAAAATATGACCGAAGCTTACTGTGCTCCCTCTGGTGTGCTGATTAATTCCGGCGAGTGGAACGGCATGCAGTCCGAAGTGCTGAAAAAGGAAGCTCCGGATATGATTGAAAAAATGGGGATTGGCCGCAAGACGGTCAACTATAAGCTGCGCGACTGGGTATTCTCCCGTCAGCGTTACTGGGGTGAACCGATTCCCATCGTTCACTGTCCGAAGTGCGGTAATGTTCCGGTTCCGGAAGAAGAACTGCCCCTGCGCTTGCCGGAGGTTGAATCCTATGAGCCCACCGGAACCGGTGAGTCCCCCCTGGCAGCCATTGAGGACTGGGTAAACTGCAAGTGTCCGGTCTGCGGCGCAGACGCCAAGAGAGAGACGAACACCATGCCCCAGTGGGCAGGTTCCTCCTGGTATTTCCTGCGTTATGTGGATGCTCACAATGACAAGGAGCTGGTTTCCAAGGAGAAAGCGGACAAATATCTGCCGGTTGATATGTACATCGGTGGTGTGGAGCATGCGGTACTGCATCTGCTGTATTCCCGTTTCTATACCAAGTTCCTGTACGATATCGGTGTGATTGATTTTGATGAGCCTTTCCAGAAGCTTTTCAACCAGGGTATGATCACCGGAAAGAACGGCATCAAGATGAGTAAGTCCAAGGGAAATGTGGTCTCCCCGGATGATCTGGTTCGTGATTACGGCTGCGATTCACTGAGAATGTATGAGCTGTTTGTCGGTCCGCCGGAACTGGATGCAGAATGGGATGACAGAGGAATCGACGGTGTTTACCGTTTCCTGAACAAATTCTGGAACCTGGTAATGGACAACAAGGACAAAAATGTGGAGCCCACCAAAGAGATGCTGAAGCTGCGCCATAAGATGGTGCATCTGATCACCCAGCGTCTGGAGAGCTTCAGCCTGAATACGGTGGTTTCCGGATTCATGGAATACAATAATAAAATGATCGAAATGGCCAAGAAAGACGGAATCGACAGGGAAACCCTGAAGACGGCGGTTGTGCTGCTGGCCCCCTTTGCACCTCATATCAGTGAAGAACTGTGGCAGGAGCTGGGCGGTACGGGAAGTGTCTTCTCCGCAGGATGGCCGGAGCATGATGAAGAGGCCATGAAGGATGATGAAGTGGAAGTGCCGGTACAGATCAACGGAAAGACCAAAGTTGTAATCAGCATTCCGGTTGATATTTCCAGGGAAGATGCCATTGCACAGGGAAAAGAAGCTCTGGGCGACCGGATTTCCGGAAATATTGTAAAAGAAATTTATGTACCGAAGAAGATCATCAATATTGTTGTAAAATAATCTGTGATGCGGTAAAATGTCCGCCGGTAATTCTTTTGAATTACCGGCGGCTTTTTTTATTGGAAATATTGTAACTGTTCAGAAACCACTATCTGCATTTATTTTTAAATATTGCCTTAAACACGGTTCTGACAAGAGGCTGGATGAAAAACAGCTGAGAGAAAAAGGCAAATGGAAAATTCAAACACACCAGTTTGATCCAGTTTGCAAGCAGAGTAAGCAGATG
>JAXEJQ010000054.1:0-20391 GCA_034101475.1 Candidatus Limivivens sp. | reverse complement strand
GCGCTTGCGCATAAGTGGTTTTATGACTGATTGACCCGCCCCAATATGAGGATAAAAGTGGGACGAATGTCCCACGATATCCGAATATTGGGCAGGATTGTGGGAGTGCGAAGCACGGAACAATCCGTATGGCATCTTTTGACTCCAACATCATTTTATTTACTATAGCAGAAATCGGAAAGAATGTAAAGCGCCGCAAACCGCGGCAGCCCGTATGTCTGAGTTCCGATCCCGGGATTTTATGTTCATATTTTATTCATGTAAGATTCAAAAAACTTTCACTGCCTTCTAAAATTTTCTTCATTTCTGCTTTTTATAATGATTTTATCAAATAGATGGTAGACGCCAACCAATAACACTATTTGAATTAACTTTTTCATAATCATGCCAGGTATCCAAGCTGCCTGGCATCCTCCCATTTTCAAAATATTTTACAAAAAATACGGAAAGAAGGGAACCGCTGCTCATCCAACGGTTCCCCTCTTTCTGCCCTTTCCCGGGCCGTTTCATTCCCTGTCAGGCAAAGACAGCTTTTCTCTGCCTGACAGCCCTTCTCTTTATACTTCAAACAGCAGATCACCATAAGATGGCATCGGCCATTCTTCCTTGTCCACCAGCATTTCCAGCTTATCCACCGGCGCTCTCAGTTCTTCCATAGCGGAAACCACATATTCACGGAAATACTTCGCCTGAGGCTGGCCGCTCTCCATGGATGCGGCACTCTCTGTCACATCCTCCAGCTTCGCAAGAGCCTTCTTGGTCTCAGACAGCAGATGCGTCGTCTCCTTCAGCAGGTTCATGGGCACCGTCACATCAGCACCGGCCTGCTTGATCTCATTTGCCGTGCCCGCCAGACTCCTGGAATAACGCATCACAGCCGGAATGATATGCTTGCTGGCAATATCGATCATCGCCCGGGCCTCGATGTTGATGGCCTTGGCATAGCCCTCATACTGAATCTCCGCGCGGGACTCCAGCTCAGAGCGGGTGAAAACGCCGAACTTTTCAAAAAGCTCAATGGTCTTCGGCTTGGTAAGAGCCGGAATGGCATCTACCATGTTCGTGATATTTTCAAGACCTCTTCTGGCCGCTTCCTCCACCCATTCCTGAGAATAACCGTTTCCATTGAACACAATCCGGTAGTGATCCGTAGCGTATTCCTTGATCAGATCATGAACAGCCAGGTCAAAATCCTCTGCTTTTTCCAACACATCGCAGGCATCGGAGAACGCCTCTGCCACAATGGTATTCAGAACCACGTTGCACTCCGCCACAGAATCCCTGGAGCCTACCATACGGAATTCAAATTTATTTCCCGTGAAGGCAAAGGGAGAGGTACGGTTCCTGTCCGTGGCATCCCTGGCGAAATCCGGCAAAGTCTTCACACCTGTATGCAGCCGCCCGCCTTTCAGACTGTGGGTAGCCGATCCGGTATTGATCAGCTGAGTCAGTACATCCTCCAGCTGTTCGCCCAGGAAAACGGATACGATGGCAGGAGGCGCTTCATTGGCACCCAGACGGTGATCATTTCCCACATCTGCTGCCGATTCCCGAAGCAGATCCGCATGTTCATCAACCGCCTTCAGAATACAGGTCAGTACCAGCAGGAACTGGATATTTTCATGAGGCGTCTTTCCGGGATCCAGAAGATTGATTCCGTCATCGGTCGTCAGAGACCAGTTGTTATGCTTGCCCGAGCCATTCACTCCGGCAAAGGGTTTTTCGTGAAGCAGACACTGGAGACCATGCTCCTCTGCCACGCGCTTCAGTGTTTCCATAATAATCTGATTGTGATCTGCAGCCACATTGCATTCTGCGTAAATCGGCGCCAGTTCATGCTGTCCGGGCGCTACCTCGTTGTGCTGGGTCTTGGCAGACACTCCCAGCTTCCACAGTTCCTCATTCACGTCCTTCATAAAAGCACCGATCCGCTGGCGGATGACACCAAAATAGTGGTCGTCCAGTTCCTGGCCCTTGGGCGGCATGGCACCAAAGAGGGTCCTTCCGGTAAAAATCAGATCCTTCCGCTTCAGGTATTTGGCCCGGTCTACAATGAAATATTCCTGCTCCACACCCACAGATGGCTTCACCTTTCTGGATGTGGTATTGCCGAACAGACGCAACAGACGCAGGGACTGGGTCTGGATCGCCTCCATGGAGCGAAGCAGCGGCGTCTTCTGGTCCAGTGCCTCTCCTTTATAAGAGCAGAAAGCCGTAGGAATGCACAGAATCGCCCCTGCCCCGTCTTCCCGGACAAAAGCCGGAGAAGTACAGTCCCAGGCAGTATAGCCTCTGGCTTCAAAGGTGGCCCGCAGACCGCCCGACGGGAAGGAGGATGCGTCCGGCTCGCCTTTAATCAGCTCTTTCCCGGAAAATTCCATTAATACATTGCCCTCTTTATCCGGCGCCGTCAAAAATGCATCATGCTTTTCGGCTGTAAATCCGGTCAGCGGCTGGAACCAGTGTGTATAATGAGTAGCTCCTTTTTCAACCGCCCAGTCCTTCATAGCTCCTGCAACGACCTCAGCCGTCATGGGATCCAGCTCTTTTCCTTCGTCAATGGTCTGGTGAAGCTCTTTATACACCTTTTTCGGAAGGCGCTCTCTCATCACCTTGTCATTGAAGACGTTCTGTCCGAAAATCTCTGCCGCATTGATCTTGTCATTCTTTGATTTATTCATCTTCTCTATCCCCTCTGTGATACTGTGATTCCGTGGCAAAGCAACCTTTTCTCAAAACCAGCGAAAACATTCGCACTTGTTCCTATACCATAACGCATCATAGCATATTTTTTCCCGCTTGAAAAGAGAAGGAATAAAAAAAACTGCCGGTCCACGGAAAAAGGACCGGCAGTTTCCTGCACTTTTTATACTTCAAACAGCAGATCACCATAGGACGGCATCGGCCAGATTTCTTTATCAACAATCATTTCCAGCTTGTCAACCGGCGCTCTCAGCGCATCCATGGCAGGAACAACAGTTTCATGGAAGAATTTCGCCTGTTCTTCAACAGATTCCAGAGCAGCCGCCTGGTTATCCACTTCAATCAGAGCCTTCAGCGCTGCCTTGGTCTCCTCCAGCAGCTCAGAGGTTTCCTCCAGCAGTTCCAGCTGTACGGAAGCTTTTCCTCCAGCCGCTTTTACAGAATTAATCGTATCAGCCAGGCTCCTGGTATAACGCACAACCGCCGGGATAATCTGCTTGCTGGCCATGTCAATCATGGTTTTTGCTTCAATATTCAGCGCTTTCGCATAGTTTTCAAACTTTATCTCCACACGGGATTCCAGCTCCGCCTTGGTAAATACGCCATATTTCTCGAACATTGCAATGGCTTTGGGGGTTACCAGCGTGGGAATCGCTTCCACCATGGAACGGATATTCGGAAGTCCCCGTCTCTCAGCCTCTGCTACCCATTCCTCAGAGTAACCGTTTCCGTTGAAGACGATTCTCTGGTGTTCGGTTGCATATTTCTTGATCAGGTCGTGAACAGCCAGCTCGAAGTCCTCTGCTTTTTCCAGAATATCGCAGGCATCGGAAAATGCCTCAGCTACAATCGTATTCAGAACGATATTCGGGCCTGCAATAGAATCTCTGGATCCCACCATCCGGAACTCAAATTTGTTTCCGGTGAAAGCAAAGGGTGAAGTACGGTTTCTGTCTGTAGCATCCTTTGCCAGATCCGGAAGGGTCTTCACACCTGTCTGCAGAACACCGCCTTTCAGGCTGTGGGTAGCCGTACCGGTATTGATCAGCTGCTGCATCACATCTTCCAGCTGCTCGCCCAGGAAAATGGAAATAATTGCAGGCGGTGCCTCATTTGCTCCCAGTCTGTGATCGTTGCCCGGATCCGCCGCGGATTCGCGGAGCAGATCTGCATGCTCATCAACTGCCTTCAGGATACAGGTCAGAACCAGCAGGAACTGCACATTTTCATGAGGTGTTTTGCCCGGATCCAGAAGATTAATTCCATCATCTGTGGTAATGGACCAGTTGTTATGCTTACCGGAACCATTCACCCCTGCGAAGGGCTTCTCATGAAGCAGGCACTGCAGACCATGCTGGCAGGCGGTCTTTTTCAGAACCTTCATAACCAGCTGGTTGTGATCTACCGCAATGTTTGCCTCCGCATAGATCGGAGCCAGCTCGTGCTGTGCCGGTGCAACCTCGTTATGCTGGGTTTTTGCGGATACACCCAGTTTCCAGAGTTCCTCATTCACATCTTTCATGAAAGCCGCGATTCTCTGACGGATGGTTCCGAAATAATGATCATCCAGCTCCTGGCCCTTGGGAGGCATGGCTCCGAACAGGGTACGGCCGGTATAAATCAGGTCTTTTCTTTCCAGATATTTCTTTTTGTCAACCAGGAAGTACTCCTGCTCCGGTCCTACCGAAGGAGTAACCTTTTTGGATGTGGTATTGCCAAACAGACGCAGCAGCCGAAGTGCCTGCGTATTGATGGCTTCCATGGAACGCAGCAGCGGTGTTTTCTGATCCAGTGCCTCACCCTTGTAAGAACAGAAAGCCGTGGGAATACAGAGAATTGCTCCGGCAGCATCTTCACGAACATAGGCCGGAGAAGTGCAGTCCCATGCAGTATAGCCTCTGGCTTCAAAGGTTGCTCTCAAACCGCCTGACGGGAAGGAGGATGCATCCGGTTCACCCTTGATCAGCTCTTTTCCGGAGAACTCCATCAGGATCGTACCGTCTTCCCGGGGAGCTGTGATGAAGGAATCATGCTTTTCAGCCGTCATGCCGGTCAGCGGCTGGAAGATATGGGTATAATGGGTAGCGCCCTTTTCCACAGCCCAGTTTTTCATAGCTTCTGCTACGACCTCTGCCACCATGGGATCCAGCTCTTTTCCCTCCTCCATCGTCTTCTTCAGTTCCTTGTAGACTTTTTTCGGCAGACGTTCCTGCATCACCTTATCGCTGAATACATTTTCGCCGAAAATTTTTGCCACATTCATTTTTTCACTCATAGTCTCCTCATCCTTTCTAGATTCCATGACCAAATGATACTCCCGAACCTGACACAAGCTGTACTATCCGAATTCAACATCGCGGAGCGTGCTTCCTGTGGAAAATACCAGACTTTTTCCACAAAAAAGAGGCGCCCCACCCGTAAGTGGAACGCCTTTGTTCTCATTCGCTCATGTATATGAAATCTGTATTTAAAATACTCTACTTTTTCAAAAAATGCAAGCATATTTTTAAAAAATTTTAAAATTAAGATTTCACGCCTTGCCGATGGAACCGAAAATCTCCATTTTTTCTTTTACAGTCGCTTTGATAGCTTCTGTACCAGGAGCCAGCAGCTTCCGCGGATCGAAGCCCTTACCCTGCTGATCCTTGCCTTCTTCGATGTATTTTCTTGTAGCAGCTGCGAAAGAAAGCTGGCACTCGGTGTTTACATTGATCTTTGCAACGCCCAGATCAATGGCTTTTTTGATCATATCGGTGGGGATACCGGTACCGCCGTGAAGAACCAGCGGCATATCGCCTGTCAGCTCTTTGATCGCTGCCAGCGTTTCAAAGCTTAAGCCCTTCCAGTTTGCCGGGTATTTGCCGTGAATATTACCGATACCTGCTGCCAGGAAATCGATACCCAGATCAGCTACTCTCTTGCACTCCTGAGGATCTGCGCACTCGCCCATACCGATCACGCCGTCTTCTTCACCGCCGATGGAACCTACTTCTGCTTCCAGAGACATATTGTGCTCTTTGCAGATCTCAACCAGTTTCTTGGTGTTTGCCACATTCTCTTCGATGGGGCTGTGAGAACCATCATACATGATAGAGGAGAAGCCTGCCTCAACACATTTCAGACATGCATCATAGCTGCCGTGATCCAGATGCAGAGCCACCGGAACAGTAATCTTCAGCTCTTCCAGCATACCATTTACCATACCGACAACAGTCTTGTAACCAGCCATATATTTACCTGCGCCCTCTGATACACCCAGGATAACAGGAGAATTGTTTTCCTGTGCGGTCAGCAGGATCGCTTTGGTCCATTCGAGGTTGTTGATGTTGAACTGGCCTACAGCATAATGGCCAGCCTGGGCCTTCTGTAACATTTCTTTTGCTGATACTAACATTTGTAATACCTCCGTGTAGTGTTTTTTATTTCAAGGTTGTCTCTATTATACTCTAATTTTGTGAAAAAGAAAACATATTTTTTCGCAGATCCGGCCGAAAATCCCCGCAGGAAAACAAAGGCTGAGATTACCCGTTCTTCTTCACCATAATCTTCACAGCCTGTTTGCGGTTTACGATCTCCACTTCCGTATGCATTCCGCCGTCCTCTCCGTCCAGAGTCCAGGCAATAGGCTCCTCTGACTGAATCCGGATCCAGCTGGTCTTAAAGAAATAGACATATCGGTTGTCCGCCTTCCTGGTTAACAGACCGGATATTACCTCTTCCCAGTCCTTGGCCACCATGGGATTGCGGATCAGCACCGCCTCAAACACGCCGTCATCCAACCGGACATTTTTCCCGGTAATATTCCGGAAGCCGCCCACAGACTCTGAATTCGCCACCATTCCGTAGATGAAATCCCCCTCCAGAATCAGATCCTCCATCTCGATTCTCAGCTTATAGGGCTTAATACTGAACAGGCTTTTCGTCCCTTCCAGCATATAAGCCAGATGTCCGAACAGGTTCTTCATATCCTGATTCGTCTTGTAGGATACTTCGGTAAAGGCACCAAAGGCCGCAATGTACACGAAATAATCCCCATTAAACGATCCGATATCGCAGGCATACGGATGATCCAGGGTGATAATCCGGGCTGCTTCACCCATCCTGGAAGGAATTTTCAGACTGTGTGCAAAATCATTGGTACTTCCTGCCGGGATGTATCCCACCGGACAGGCATGATTTCCGTCCAGGATCCCCGTCACCACCTCATCCAGAGTCCCGTCACCGCCGCTGCAGACAACCAGTTCGAACTCTCCTGCACGCTTTTTGGTCACCTCATAGGCATCCAACCGTTTCTGCGTCGTGTAAACAGTCACATCCATATCATTTTTCACAAAAATATCCACAATCTCCAGGACATGACCTTTGATCAGACCTTTTCCGGCCCTGGGATTCAGAATCAGCAAGACTTTTTTCATCCGGTAATCTCCTTATGTTTTCCACCTGCAGATGCCTGTGGTAAAAAACGGGGATAACAGATTGTTATCCCCGCACGTTATATCGCATTCCCTGCCGCAGATCAGCCCAGCTCTTCGATTTCGCCATCTTCGAATTCACCGAAATCTTCAAAACCTTCCAGTTCTTCCATTTCGCCAAATTCCTCCTCCGGGAAGGTTTCGTCATAAACCTTGCAGAAGAATTTCATAATCGCTTCGTACATCACCTGGCAGTCCTCATCGCTGTAATCGCTGAAAATCGTCTCCTCACCGTTCAGGAACAGATCCTGCATACGGCTGTCCAGATAATTCAACTCGATATCCAGATAAACAGCATCCTCATCCGGTACATAATCTCCTGTTCCCTCAAGCTTCATGCTCAGGAACAGATCCTCCACAAATTCAGAAGCAAGCTTCGCAGTCTCCTCATCCAGCGGAACCTTGTAATTTCCATTAGAATCGGTATCTGCGTCATTGAAGTTCTTCTTGCAGTACTTCACAACTCTGTCATATTCCTCCCGGTCGTCTCCGCCAAGCATATCCGGATTCAGTTCTTCTTCCAGAATCTCTGCTGCTTCCGTCTCCGGCTCTGCAAAAACGCCTTCTGTTTCCGGAGAAATCAGCTCTGCATATTCGGTCTCCGGCTCCAGGTTCTCAATATATTCGGTCTCCGGCTCCGGATATTCCATATACTCGGTCTCCGGCTCTAAGTTTTCAATATAATATTCGGTCTCCGGCTCGATATTTTCCACATACTCGGTCTCAAGCCCAAAAACTTCCTCATTCTCGTCAAGCAGTGCCTCTGTTTCCTTTTCGTCAGTGGAGCCTGCAATGACATTCTCACCAAGGATGCTCTCATCCAGCCCTGTCAGAATGCTGTCCGGATCCTCTGTCTCCGGCTCCAGGGCCTCGATATCCTCGTCCAGGCTCTCAATCTCATCAGAGGAACCGGATACATTCTCGTCAACCATCGTCAGCGTATCCTGCATCTCCTCATAGTCATAATCCTGTCCGGCAAGCTTCTCCAGAAGGCCGGAAAGAACTTCCACTTCCTCATCTGTCAGCTCATAGCCCTTCGTCCCTGCAACCTCTTCTACCTTGCTCTGAATGATCTCACGATCCTGAATCTCTTCACCGAGGACTTCCATCTTCGCTTCATTCACAATCGCGGTGGCATCTGTCTGACCAATCCGATCACCCAGTTCACCAGTAACAACCAGTTCTTCCGTGGCAAGCTCTTTCTTTTCCTGAGAAAGCTCTTCGCCCGTAGCGGACTCATAAGCCATAATAATACCGGTCAGCGCACCGGTACCGGATACCTGGAAGGGTGCTGCTGCGATCACTTCACAGTTGGTCACACCGGACGTGGACAGTGTGGATGCGATCATATTGCAGGTAACCCATGACAGATTGGCTGTTTTCACACGAATACCGCCGGACTGCGTCGGCTTAACCAGCGCACAGCTGAAGGTTCTGGTACCGATCTGCTCCAGGGGAACATAAGCACTCAGGTGCTCTCTCTCATCCGTATTATTGATATAAAGAACCTCGACCTCATCATAACCCACATTGAAATAGCGCATCATCATATCCTGCTGCTCCTGGGTCAGGTCAGCCCCCAGGGTCACAACCTTACTGGCATCTGCAAAGGATGTGAAGGAAAGCCCGAAAGTCAGGCAGATTCCAAAGATCAGCGCTGCCGCAAATTTTTTCTTGCTCATAACAAACCTCCTCATAATATGCTTCGATAGCTGTTCTTTGTCTTATTCTAACACACTTTTCCATAAAAATCCTAGTATATTTCTTAAATTTTAAAAAAATATCCCCTGCAATTCCAGCTGGAGCCAAAACCGCAGGGGCGTGCTTTATTTGTCAACAACGGGAATCTCTTCCTCGCACTTTTTGTCAAGATCATGGATATAGATTTTCGTTTCCTTCACAATGACATTGGAAAGAAGCAGAACCGCAATCAGGTTCGGAATCGCCATCAGTGCATTCAGAGTGTCCGCAATGGTCCACACCAGATTCAGGGCAGCTACCGGCGCGATGGCAGCCACAATCACATACAGCACACGATAAGGAATCAGCGCCTTCTTCCCTGCAAAATATTCCACGCAGCGCTCTCCGTAATAGGACCAGCCCAGTACCGTAGAATAAGCGAAGGAAATAATACCAACCACCAGAATGATGGGGCCCAGAACCGGAATCTGATCAAAAGCCAGCGTCGTCAGGATCCCGCCGTCCGCAATATTGGACATGTCAATGAACGGGTTCTTCATAATACTGGATACCAGTACCAGACCAGTCATCAGACACACAACAACCGTATCCCAGAAAGTACCCGTGGAAGAAACCAGGGCCTGACGGACGGGATTGCGGGTCTGAGCCGCCGCCGCCGCGATGGGAGCAGAACCCATACCAGACTCATTGGAAAACAGTCCTCTGGCAATACCATAACGCATGGCAATCATAATACCGCTGCCCACCAGACCGCCTGCCGCTGCCCCGGGCTGAAATGCCAGAGAACAGATGGTGGTAATGGCCGGCCACAGAAAATCACGGTTAATCACCAGAATAATCACACATCCAATCACATAAAATGCCGCCATAAGCGGAACCAGCTTTTCGCAAACCCGTGCGATGCTCTTAATGCCACCGAAGATAACCAGCGCTGTCAGCAAAGCCACAGCAATCCCCACAATCCATGTGGGAATGCCCAGATTCGCCTTGCATACCGTGGCAATGGCGTTCACCTGGGTGGCACAGCCGATCCCGAAGGACGCAAAACCGCCGAAAACAGCGAAGATCATCGCCAGCCACTTCGCGTGCAGTCCCCGCTCCAACGCATACATAGCGCCGCCCTGCATCCGTCCGTCCTTAGTTTTCACACGGTATTTTACCGCAATGAGAGACTCCGCGTATTTCGTGGCAATCCCGAAAACACCGGTAAGCCAGCACCAGAGAACCGCACCCGGTCCGCCCAGGGCAATGGCAGTGCCGACACCTATGATATTTCCGGTACCGATGGTAGATGCCAGAGCCGTCGCCAGCGCACCAAACTGACTGACCTCACCTTCCGCATCCGGGTCTTTTGTAACAGACAGCTTAATGGCCGTTCCGATCTTTCTCTGAATAAATCCTGTCCGGATCGTCATAAATACATGCGTTCCAAGCAGCAGAATAATGGTCGGCCATCCCCACACCCACGCATTCGACGTGTTGATAAATGATACAATTGCGTCTAACATACTTTCCTCCCGATTTGTTATTTTTTTAGCAAAGAAAAAGAGGTGCAGCGCCTTTCCACATGCGTCTACACCTCCTTGTGCTCCCTGCTCCTATGCTAGAGCCATTTTACACTATTTTTTGTGTAATATCAAGCACAAATTGTATTTTTTACTGTTTTTCTGCTTTAATTCTAAAATTTTCTTATTTCATCCTGGCTGTCATCCATTGTTTTCGTAATTTTTTTGATCACCACATAATAGCCATAGCTGTCATTGACCCTGATATAAACCCGGTCACCTTCCCTGTGCCCCATCAGGGCCTTACCAATGGGAGATTCCGTGCTGATCAGCCCCTTCAGAGAATTCCCCCGGATGGATGTCACCAGGCGGTATTCCTCCGTCAGATCATCCTCCTCAAAATACACCTCTACCGTATTGTTCAGGCCTACTTCATCTTCCCGGGATTCATCAGAGATCACTTCGGCAGTTTTCAGCATACGTTCCAGGTACCGGATCCTGCTCTCATTTTTATTTTTATCCCGTTTTGCCGCATAATATTCGAAGTTTTCACTCAGATCCCCCTGGGCTCTGGCTTCTTTCACCGCTTCGATGGCAT
Organism: Candidatus Limivivens sp.; assembly: GCA_034101475.1. GTDB lineage: Bacteria > Bacillota > Clostridia > Lachnospirales > Lachnospiraceae > Limivivens. The sequence goes on along the minus strand of JAXEJQ010000054.1, from coordinate 9,412 downwards.
CTTTGCGCACCACCAGCTTCCGGTATTCGATTTCCTCTTCGATTTTTTTTACGTCACTTTTCGTCAACTGTTCGCCCATTTCCTGTCATTCCTCTTTTTCTGAATTTCATTTTCTTGCTGTACCGAATATCCGAACCCGCCGTACCTGTCGGAAAACGGTTTCGAAGGATTCAGCACTGAATCCTATTCTACCACACTTTTTCGAAAAGGACTAACAGAAATCAGCAGACAGAATAAAACAGAGACCGCGGCTCCCACAATCCAGCCGAAGCCATCCTCATAAAACGGAATTTTATGCAGGAAGCGGCAGATCCTGCCCATGGAAAATCCTCCTTTTTCCAGGAGATAGCAGAGATTAATCAGAACGGCCGTTCCTGCTGCCGTCGGATACAAAGCCCTTGCCTCCTGCATCCCTCCAGGCAGGAATGAAAGCAGAATCAGAACGACTGCCGCCGGGTAAAAAACATTCAGCACCATCTCGGAAACCTGTGAAATCTCTCCCGGGTCCGTGTTTGCCAGACACAGACTGAGACCGCCAAAGAACAGAAGCCATCTGCGATAAGAGAGTCTTGGAAAAACTCCGGAAAAATATTCACTGCAGCAGCACAGAAGCCCTGCGCCGGTACTCAGACAGGCCAGCATAAAAACCACAGACAAGATCAGGATTCCCCAGCCTCCGTACAGTCTCTCGGACAGATCTGAGAGGATCCTGGCACCGCTGGAACAGGTTTCTCCTTCGCTTCCCTCCACAGCTCCCGCATTAACCAGAAGCCCGTAAATCACAAGCATCAGCACTCCTGCAAACAGTCCGGCCAGAATCGTTTCCCGAATCAGATTCTTTTCCTCTTTCACTCCCATTGCCCGGATGTTCAGCGGCATCACAATTCCAAAAAGTAAAGCAGCAATGGTATCCATGGTCTGATATCCATCCAGCATTCCGCAGCGGAAGGGATTCTCCGCATACGGAATGACCGCATCTCCATACTCCGGCTTTATCCCCGGGACACATTTCAGCGTAATCACAAGAAGCAGAATCAGCAGACAGGGCGCAATGATTTTTCCCAGCTTATCCGTTAGTTTCTCCGGTTTCCAGGCAATCGCCGACGCTATGACGAAAAAAATCGTGGAATAAGCCAGAAGCAGCCAGTTCTGGAACCTGCCGTCCGTAAAAGGTTCCATGGCCATGGAATAAGAAATACTGGCAGTCCGTGGAATCGTCAGACACGGTCCCATGGCCAGGTAAAGAATTGTTGTAAAAAAAAGAGCAAATTTCGGATGCACTCTCCCCGCCAGCCGTTCCAGTCCTCCGACTCTGGCCGCCGCTGCCACACCAAGCACCGGAACACCCACTGCCGTTATGGAAAAACCAAGGAAAGCAGACCATACCCGATTCCCTGCAGAAGCACCCATAAGCGGAGGGAAGATCAGATTTCCTGCTCCAAAAAACATCGTAAACAATGTAAGACCTGTCAAAATTCTTTTTCTCCCGGAAAGACGCATCTCTGCTTCCCCCTTTCAAAATGTCTCATATTTATTTTATTGTACTTGATTCCCTTTTTAATGTCCACTTACCACCAGAAGAATTTTCAACATTCTCATGAATATTCTGTTAAAAATTTGTAACTGTTCAGTCATGTGACTCAAAGTAAAAAAACCTGCTTTGGATCCTGCCACTGTGCATCTTCCAAAAAGAAAGAGCCTGCTTACGCAGACTCTTTCTTTTTGGATTTGTTCAGTAACTTCTTATTCTGTAATACCTCTGATATACTCCAGCACCGGCTCCACATAGGAGGGATCGGAAAAGTCGAAAGACTTGCGAAGCATCATTGCTGTGCTGCGCTCCGCCTGGCTTCTGTCCTTTTTGTTCGCCAGAATTTTCCGGAAAGCACTCATCATCATCCGGTCGCCCAGACCCATCTTCTCATAATTCAGGCCCGAATGCAGGTAGAAAATTTTGACTTTCTCCCGCTCCTCTCCGGTAAAATTCCGCTCCAGGGCTTTTTTGATCTCCGGTGACTTCGGCGCTGTAGCGCCTGTCACAAATACAATATTTTTCTTATCCAGCGGCAGTACTTTTTTCCGAAACCACCCGAGCTTCCCGACAGCTCCGGAGCGGAAGCTGCTGCCGTACAAAATCAGATCATAGGCGGATAAATCCGCTTTTTTTCCTTTATCCAGGGAAAGACAGGGGCAGTCCAGCTCTCCTGCCAGCCACTGGGCATACTTTTCTGTAAATCCGGTTTTCGAGTAATAGATCACGACTGCTTTCATTTGATGTCCTCCCGGTCTGTCTCCACGCAATCCACTCAGTTCCATGCCGTACACGGGACTTCACCCGTGCGCAGATTCCTGATATTGAAATCCATGGCTGAATGGTAACAAACTTTACGGGATTTGTCAAATTATTTCTAACTTTTTTCTACTTTTTTACATTTTCTTTTCATAAATCCGGTAGGCAGCCAGATAGGTCAGCAAAAAGACCCAGACCAGAACCAGAAGCGCTTTCACCAGCACGGGATAAAACAGCCCTCCCACCAGTCCGATCAGATAAGCAGCCACCAGAAGCCCCACCGCAGCTGCCTTCACTGCCCGGGTACTGATCTCAGCCACACGCTCATCTGCTTCCTGCAGGCGCAGCTCTCTGCGTTTCTGTTCATTTTTCAGAAGCAGGTTCGCCCGGACCCACAATACAACCGCCGCTGCCATCAGTCCCACACCGGCTCCGCAGTAAACCCCCAGCATATGATCGCTGATACCTGAAACTGCTTTCCACTCTGCCCAGGCGGAAATCGCCGCTGTCAGAAGGCCCAGGACAAAAAGTACAGCCATCAGCCTCTTCCGTCCCTGAATCACCTGACAATACTCCTCATCACTTTTGACTGCTCTGCCGCAGAAAATACCTCTCATAAATTCTCATCCTCCTGATCAAATAAAAAAATTTCCTCAATGGAAACCCCGAAGAACTGGGCAATCTTGTGAGCCAGAACCAGTGATGCCTTATATTTCCCATTCTCCAGAGAAATAATCGTCTGCCGGGTGACACTGACCGCCTCTGCCAGCTCCATCTGAGTTACCTTTCTGGCCTTACGGAACTCCTGGATCCTTGTCTGCAAGCGCCCCGCCTCCTTTCTTTTTCTTTCAATTGTCCAGCATGCTTTACATTTTTAGTATAGTCAGCTTTACATAAAATGTCAAGAGGATTTTACATTTTTAATTTAATACCTGATGTTTTGCCCACTTTCCGCTGAAAAACCGGAGAGCAAAAACAATACTTCTCACTGCCCAGTCCGTAAACATTCCAAACCAGACTCCCATGGGACCGAGATGGAATTTCTGGATCAGCAGAACACTCAGAGTCACCCGGAAAACCCACATGGTAATACAGGAGGTACACATGGAAAATTTCACATCTCCCGCTGCCCGCAGGCCATATCCCGGAACAAAGGCCCATGCCCAGAGAAGCGGCTTCGCAATAGTAATGGCCAGTACCATCCGGAAGCACAGTTCGGCGCTTTCCGGTTCCATACCACCAAGGAGGGTGATGGGTTTTGTCAACGCAAATACGGCCAGACAGCTTATGAGAATGGCAATTCTTCCCCAGAAGGTCAGCTTTTTAATATAGTATGCGGCCTCGTCCTTTCTGCCTGCTCCCATACATTCCCCGACCACATTCATCAGGCCGATTCCGATACCGATGCCAGCCACCCCGTTCACACTTTCCAGAATATTGGTCATGGCCTGAGCGGCAATGGCCGTCGTTCCCAGAGTGGAAACCGTGGATTGAATCGCCAGTTTTCCAAACTGGAACATACTGTTCTCAATACCGGAAGGAATTCCCAATGCCAGAATTTTTTTCATGACGGAAAAATCCGGCCGGATTTCCCGATAGTTCCGTACACAGATGGCCAGCTGCGGCCTTCGCAGGCAGAAAAACACCACAACCGCGCAGAAAATTCTGGATCCCAGAGTCGCAAGGGCCGCTCCTGCAACACCCAGATGAAATCCCCAGATCAGCAGGGCGTTTCCCCCGATGTTCAGGAAATTGGACACAACGGATATCGTCATGGGCGTTTTACTGTTTTCCTGTGCACGGAATGCAGAGGCACCGGCATTGTACAGCGCAAGAAACGGGAAGGACAGCGCTGTATAGAAAAAGTAAATCTGAGAAGCCTCCATGACATCCGGTTCCACTGATCCAAAAATCCCCTTCAGCATCGGTTTCCGGAAAATCAGACAGAGGGCCATCACGGTCAGCGAAATGATGCCGACAACCAGAAGTACCTGTCTGGCCGCCTGATTGGCTCCTTTTTTATCTTTGCTTCCTATATAATGGGAGCAGATAATCGTTCCACCAGCAGCCAGCGCTGAAAATGCCTGAATCACCAGAATATTAATGGAATCCACCAGCGAGACGGCTGAAATCGCCGCCGACCCGATATTGCTGACCATCATGGTATCTACGGTTCCCATCAGAGAGTTTAAAAGCTGTTCAATAATCAGCGGAACCAGAAGCTTTCTCAGATCCCGGTTGCTGAATAGATGCTGTTGTTCCATGATCTTACCTCAATCCTTTTTCCTGTCTCTCATCCGATTTTGTAGCTGTTCAGAACCAAGCAAAATTTCATGAGTTCCCCTACAAATGAGCCTTCCGTCGATTTTTCCGTGCTGCGCACTTCCAAAATCGACGAAAGCATTCGCAATTAGATTTTTTTCTTTCCGAGGCGAACATCCTCCATGTAATCCGCCAGTTCTTCATCCAGATAGTTGAAGAGATAATTTTTAGCGCTCTGGCGTCTGCTCAGGTATTCGCTTCGGATCTCCCGCCCGGCAATTTCCAGCTCTTCTTTCAGTCCTCTGGCAGAAAGCCTGCGGCAGCCCTGCCCAAGAATAATCACCTGCTCCAGTCCGTCTGAAGTAGCTACGGTAACGGCAGCTTTCCTTCCGATGGCATGGGCGGTCTTCTCAATATACTGATCTGCCGTTTCGGCTTCTTTCGTATACACCACATAGATATTATGGTATTTGACAATCTCCTCCGTATGTCCCTGAACCTTATACGCGTCAAAAACCAGAATCAGCGTGCATTTCCGATAACCCTGATAATTGCAGAGCATGTCCATCAGTTTGGTCCTGGCGCCGTCAATGTTGGTTTCGGAAAGCTCCTTCAGCTCTTCCCAGGCAAAAATAATATTATAGCCATCCACCAGCAGATATTCCTCCAGCGGCTCCGGCTCTTTCTTCCTCTTTGCCGGTTCCTGAGGCCTTCTTTCTCCCATAACCGGCGCGGCTCCATACCGCTCCCGCTTAATGGGACCATACGTCCTGGCAAAAATTTCCTCCAGCTCCTTCTCATCATACCAGGCAGCTGCTCCCTGCATTCTGTCTGAATCTCTCTGGGGCTCCCCGGATTCCGGGACTGCCTCCGGCTCCAGGTCCGTATGTACATGCATGTACTCCTCCACCTGATCCCAGGGTACCGGGAAGCCTGCTCCATGGGCGCAGAAAACAGATCCTGTGGGATTTTCCAGATCCCGTTCGGAATCATATCCAATGGCTTCGATCACTTCCTCCGCATTGTGGCAGGGCTCATACCCCTTCAGAGTACAGGACAGCCGTCCTCTTCCCCTTGTGTAGGAAACCACCTGACTCTGGTAATCCCGCATCAATGCCACCGGAGCGGAACCTGTCAGCACGGAGAATTCTCCCTCCGGCACCGGCGGTTCAAAGGTTCCCTGCATTTTCTGAATATCCGCCATGGCCCTTCCCACGGTTTCCGAAGGAATTTCCAGACGGAAATGGTAATAGGGCTCCAGCAGTACACTTGTCGCTTTTTTCAGTCCCTGGCGCAGTGCCCGGTAAGTGGCCTGGCGGAAATCACCGCCCTCGGTATGCTTCAGATGCGCCCGACCGGTAAGAAGCGTAATCTGCATATCCGTTATGACAGAACCCGTCAGCACACCCCGGTGCTCCTTTTCCTCCAGATGGGTCAGAATCAGCCGCTGCCAGTTCCGATCCAGCACATCTTCACTGCAGGCTGTAAAAAACTGCAGCCCGCTTCCCGGCTCTCCCGGCTCCAACAGCAAATGAACCTCGGCGTAATGACGAAGGGGTTCAAAATGACCGACTCCTTCCACCGGGCCCGCGATGGTTTCCTTGTAGACAATATTCCCGGCTCCGAATTCCACAGAAACGCCAAAGCGCTCCTGGATCATACTCTTCAGGATCTCCGTCTGTACCTCGCCCATCAGCTGCGCATGGATTTCCCCCAGATGCTCATCCCATACAATATGAAGCTGAGGTTCCTCTTCCTCCAGGAGGCGCAGCTTCTGCAGCATGACGTGGACATCACATTCCGGCGGAAGCTGAATCTGATAGGTCAGAACCGGTTCCAGCACCGGGAGCTCCGACTCCGTCTCCGCTCCCAGACCTTCTCCCGGATAGGTACGGGTAAGCCCCGCAACCGCGCATACGGTTCCCGCCCTTGCTTCATTCACCGCCTCAAAACGTGCACCGGAATAAATCCGGATCTGATTCACCTTTTCCTCCCAGCATTCTTCCGCCTCTTCCCGATCCCCGGGGCGGCGGTTTGTCAGCATATCCTTTACCTTCAGGCTTCCTCCGGTAACCTTCAGATAAGTGAGCCGGGTTCCCTGATCATCCCTGGCGATTTTGTAAACCTTGGCGCCAAAGGCTTTTCCATATCGCGGAACAGCCGTATAATGCTCCAATCCCTCCAAAAACTCCCGGACCCCCTGAAGCTTCAGAGCAGAACCGAAATAACATGGAAACACCTTACGCTTGGCAATCAGCCGGACGATATCCTCCCTGGAAATCTCGCCCTTTTCCAGATACTCTTCCAGAAGCGTTTCCTCACAGACCGCCAGATTTTCCATCCATTCCCCCGAATCCTGACCGGGATCAAAGTCCACACAGCCCTCATCCAGACGTCTTTTCAATTCCTTCATCAAAGCCTTCCGGTCCGTCCCATTCTGGTCCATCTTATTAATAAACAAAAACACCGGTATTTCATACCGGGCCAGAAGCCTCCAAAGGGTCTCCGTGTGTCCCTGCACTCCATCCGCACCGCTGATCACCAGAATCCCGTAGTCCAGTACCTGAAGGGTCCGTTCCATTTCCGCTGAAAAGTCCACATGTCCCGGTGTATCCAGAAGCGTTATCTCCAGATCCCCCACAGACATTTCCGCCTGCTTGGAAAAAATCGTAATCCCTCTCGCCCGTTCCAGCTCATAGGTATCCAGAAAGGCATCTTTGTTGTCCACCCTGCCCAGCTTTCGGATGCTTCCGCTCAGATAAAGCATGCTTTCTGACAAGGTTGTCTTGCCGGCATCCACATGGGCCAACAGACCAATACTAACATGCTTTAATGTTTTTTTACTTAATTTATCTTCTCTATTTTCAGACGTATCTTCCATAGAAAATACCCCTTTCTGTACTATAATAACCAATAATTATCATATCACAGAAAGGGGTATTAGTCGATATATCTTCTTTCAATTGGTTGAAGGATCCGCTTTATCTTACATTGGCAATTTGGGACCATATACCGTAATCTTTGTGAATATCAGCAAATGCCTTGCTTGCAGATTTCGTTTTGCCTGCAGCCATATCTGCATATCCTTTCTCCAGTTCTGTATTTAATTCAATTTCAGTTAGCTCTGCTGCATTGACAGTTTTTACCGCAGGAATTTTTATTTCAAACGGAAGTCCTCTGTTTAAAATAATCTGTTTATAGAACATATTAATAGCATTGGATGCCGGGATACCAAGTGCTGACAAAATACTTTCTGCCTGTTCTTTCACAACCGGCTCTATTCTTACATACAAATTGGCTGACTTTGATGCCATAACGCAACACTCCTTTCCAAAATCCTGATGTTTACCGTTCATAGCTATATCATGCCCATATGTGCGTACAATAGCAATACATTTTTCATACGAAGTTTCCTACGATATAAATAAAACATCGTTTACAACTACTTTTTTTACTTTCCAATATCCCATTCTATGGGAACCAATATTTTCAATAACTCCTTCATTTACTAATTTTTCATTGTTCTTTGGATTTTGCTTCTGGAAATGTCTAATTGCTTCTGTATCTCTGGCTGAGTTATTTTAGAATTTTTCTTCAACAGTTCACACAATCTTTTTTCAAGTTCTGTCAAAACAATACTTTCAGCTTCACTTTTAGCCTCACTTTTAGCCTCATCTGCCAGCATTTTATAATTCAGATTTTTTAATGTCACCATAAACAATACTCTATCTGAGTAAAATTTCGGCTCCATATCTGCCTGATAATTCGCTGCATTTTCATATACCTCGCGAATTTTATTCAATCCGCTGCCCTGTCTTTCCATGTATCCCAGCCGTCCAAATATATCCGCCAATACCGGATTTCTCCTTGTAGATGGAATCGTGTTAATATCCCTGTCCTGTATTTTCGTCCCATCAGGCATTCCTCCTGGAGAATAAATTACAAGGCGGTCATCGAAAATATCTATATGAACCTCACTTCCATTAACCAGATAATCTCTGTGGATCAGTCCATTGACAAGACTTAGATTTTTTCCATCCTCTATGCCGTGAATCTGCATTTTTACCTCCGGGAAGGGATCAATGCGTTCTTTTATTTTCTGACTGACAAATTCAGAGGCACCTTTTATATCTTCAATTCCTATGATGATGTTGGGGTCGAATAAAGTTTTTTAATCGTCCCATCATTGATAGCACCTTGAAAATTTCACACAACTTTTGAATGATTTTGCTTTAACCGTCTCGTTTTATCTTTTTTGAAGAAACAGGGATGACCTCCTGCCAAATTAGTTCGCTAAAATTGGTTTTTGGGCATAGTGTCCCCTTTCCTTCCGAAAAGTAATTAGTTTCCGGACATTCAATGCGGCTACTTTACATCCGAAGAATAAACGGCTTGGAATGAAGCCCCTGACCGGCATCCGGTCTACCTGGTAAATACGTCTCAATATCGATGGAACTGTTTCCACACCATTCCGTATTCGGGAGAGCTGTTTGTATTCTTCTGTTTTCATTCTTCTGTTTTCATTTCCCGTTTGGCCTGTGCACGGAACTGGCCCTTTGCGGATATGGTTATGGAACATACTTTTGCATGTACCTTTACCCGGCATTCATCTTTATGTGGACAATTTAAACATTGCTCTCTTTTGAAAGATGCATAGATATGTCCGTACCCATTGGTAGAACAACTACTGCTTTTGGGGGCATAACCTGCTGGACACTCCAGAACCCGGTTGCCTGCATCATTCAGTTTGAAATCCGCATAAATATCCGGTACCTCCGTACCGGTGATAGCTGTCGGAACCAGCTTGACATTCCGCTTTTCTGCCTGCTTTTGGTTATCTTCCCCAAAATAGGCGCCATC
>JAXEJQ010000053.1:0-21644 GCA_034101475.1 Candidatus Limivivens sp. | reverse complement strand
AGTTCACGAGTGCGGACGTGATTGCAGCGTGTCCGGGTGCCGGACGTTCCGCTTTATTGGCGGCTTTGAAAAAACTGACGGAGGAAAACATCATTGTAAAATTGGGAAACGGAAGAAGTACCTATTATGTCCGCAGTGATGTATCCACATTGGGGTAAGGTACCATTAAAAATTATAAAAATGTGATATGATATTGAATATCCAGGTGCAATATACCATCTGATGGAGAGGGGAATACACAGGCAGGCAATTTATAAAGATGAGATAGACTATCAGGTGTTTTTGTCTGTTATGGAGACTGCGCTTGAGAAAAGCGGAAGTATCTTACATGCTTATTGTATGATCAGGAAAAGCATGGGAGAAGATGATTTCTGGATGATACAGGAAAGAAGAGGCTGAAAATGAAAAAAGGACAGGAAATGCAGACAAATGTGGAAAAATATATTATGGAAAGAGAAACCAGGCAGAAGAGACTGGAAGCTTATGCAGAAAAAATCCAGGAGAAGGTACTGCATAGCTCTTCGGAGACGATAAAAGAATTGGTAGAGGAAAGACACCGGCAGAAGATGACACAGCAGGAGATTGCGGATATCACAGGAATCCTGCCGTCAAATCTGGCAAGGTTTGAGAGTGGAACAAGGGTGCCGACCCTGATTGTTTTAGAGAAATATGCCAGTGCCCTTGGAAAACATATAAAGGTGGAAATCTGCGACGATGATACAGGGTTATAAAAAGAGGACTGAAAAGTCCCCTGTATTCTCGTGGTATCATGGATGATAGGATTATTATTGATTTATCAGCACCGGTGCTGTTTTATGGAAAGAAACAGGAGATTGGAAACCGTCCGGTTGTAATCCTGAGACAGATGTGTTACTCTAAATACGAGTACATCGGTTTCGAAGTGACGGTACGCAATCATATGCCTGTTTCTCTGCCGGAGCAGCGGTTGGAGGGAGATTTCAGGCGGGAGTGGGATGGAGAGGAGTGGACAGAGGGTGGAAAGGATCTTTGAGGTTTTCTTGATTTCTGTGATTGCCTTTTGGGCGGTGGATGTTCCTACAAAGATTTATCTGGCGGTCATTGCATGCGTCCTGATTTTGATGCTGCATCGATATCCTTATGAAAAAAATCCGGGATTTTACCGGAAGGCGGAGGCGGTTTTTGCCAGTAATTTTCTGGTTTTTTTGTTTGTAAAATATGTGGATGGATACCGGGTGGTTTTTGATTCCGAGGACTGGTGCTGCATCGGATACAGTCTGCTGCTGATTGGATTTGGCCTGTGGCAGAGAGCAGGAGGCCGGATGCCGGAATGGTGGAGCAGAACTGCATTTCGATGGAGAAACTCCATGCTTCAGTGGAGAGAAATCCTGCTTCAGTGGAAAGAACGGATTCTTCGAAAGCGGAAGAAGGGACAGGATTCGGAGGAGATGTTTTCGGATGGGAAGGAGAAGGAAGAACAGAAAGAGAAACAGCTGTTCCGGGAGAGGAGGTTTGACCGGGATCGTCTGCGGGAATATCTGGCGGTGTTTCCGGTGATTGGGATCAATGCGCCCTGGGGGAGCGGGAAATCTTTTCTGATGGATCATCTGGAAATGGAGGATTTGATCTTTGTAAAGATTGATTTGCTGACCTGTAACCTGGATGAAATTCAGACAGTACTTCTGAATGAGCTGGATAAGGTTCTGAAGGATCAGGGGATTTTTTCTTCTTATTCACCCAAACTGAAGAAAATTCTGAACCAGGGTGGGATTGTTCAGAGTCTGGGGCAGTTTCTGGTACGGGATGATGTCACCTATTCGGAGGCCATTGCCGGCTTTCGGAAGGATCTGGACAGGATTGAGAAAAAGCTGGTGATTGTCTATGAGGATCTGGACCGTATCAATGAACCGGAGGTGGTTCGGAAAATTCTGAGCATCTCGGAGAAAATCGTCGGGGAGCATGTCCAGGTGGTTCATCAGTATGATGAGAAGAATCTGCAGGAGAAACTGGGATTTGACAGAAGCTATCTGGAAAAGTACATTCCTGTTTCGGTCAATCTGACGGATATTTCTTTTTCCGGAATTCTGGATTATCTTTTTGAAGCAGCGGAAGACGAGAAGCTGCCGGTGAAACGGGAGGATTTTCATTTTCTGGAGCTGCCTGTTTGGCCGTCCGGCTCTCTGGGGAAAAATTTTATGTCAGTACAGCTAAAGATGGAGATTCCGAATGTCACAATCCGGAAAGTGGAGTATTTCTGGAAGGAGACGATTCTGTTTCTGGAAAAGGATGGTGTTTACCGGAGCCATATGCGGGAAACCATTCTGTTTTTCCTGCTCAAGTATTTTTATGAGGAGCTTTTTCAGAAGCTGATCCCGGGGAAAAGCCTGCTGGAGACCTTCCTCTTTCGATATGAAGGAAAAGAGGACACCCTCATGAACTGGATGGGGTACTGCAGGCAGAATTCAGTTGATATTATGGAGATATTCAGACAGGAAGAAAATGAAAAATCGGCGTTGATGATCAGCCTGTTCCAGTATCACCTTGATGTTTTTGAGGTCGAACGGAAGCTGGTGGAAATTGTCAATGAGCCGGTCAGGAATCTCCAGAAGAAAAATGAGAATGAGCAGAAAGACCGGATTGTCTGGAATCTGCTCTGCAATGGAAGGTCGGAATATACCGATCAGAAGATGGTTATTGAACGGCTGCAGGAGGAAGTTCTGTCAAAGCCACAGGAGCAGCAGAAGGATGCTTATGAAAAACTGTGTAAGGATATTTTCCATGGAAGGTGCAGCGAAAAGGAAAAGGGAGATAATAAAACGATTTTCCGGGTGGCGGTCCCGGGGATGATTTCGCTGTTTCAGGCCAATCGTGTGGCCGGGATTACCGGAGAGCAGTGGATCGTGTTTCTGAAGTTTTATTTCCAATACCAGAAGATCGCGGAGATTACGCCGGAACTGATCGAATGCCTGAATTACTGTGAATGGAAGGAGCGCAAAACGTATCTGTATATTCTTCACGCATTTAACCGGTTGGAGATCAGAGGGAATCTGAATGCTCATCGGTCTTATCGAACGTTTCTGGATGAATATCTTACGGCTTTTTCGAGTCTGGGTTATGTGAATACCGAGGAGGTTTGGAGCATCCGGAATCTGGATGGTGGAGAGGAGCTGGATCCGGAAAGGGTCAGAAAGAGTGTATTAGAGCCTTTGAGGAAAAAATTAGCTGTTCTGAAGAAGAAAATTCCCATTGAGCCGATCAAAAAGGAGATCGAACTCCTCCTGGACTTCCTTGAGCAAAATGAGAAGCTGATGAAGGCAGGGCGGAAGCTTCCGATACCGGAGACGAATTTTCAGTCCAGGATGGAGAGCAGGCTGCCCAATCAGCAAGAAGCAGACCGGCTAAGAGAGGTGGAAGAGGAGGCTTTTCCAAAGGAAGCGCAGGAGGCTTATGACAAAGGGGCGATTACGGCGTATGAGATCGGGTGGGTAATTGACCAGAGAGCTTCACGGAAGGCGTGAAAGCGGGCGTGGGGACATGGGGGCAGGCAGCATAAAATGAAACGAAAAGTGTTCCGGAGAACAATCTGGAGCCAGAACGGTAAACATTGTATGGAAAGGGAGAGGTTGATTTATGAAAAAGATAGTTATACGAACGATTTGTTTTCTTATTTCTGTTTTGATGAGTTCCTCTGCTGTATTTGGAAAGGAATTGGAATTGGGATATACGGAAGAACAGTTTGAAACTATTTGCAGAAGATACAATTACAGCGAAGAATTACTAAATCCTTTATTCTGTGATGATACAAATTTGAGTTATCGGAATCTGGTCAGAAAAACAGAAGAGGATCCAGCGCTTTCTGCTGCGCTGGATGCAGGAGCATGGATGATTGATCAGGATTCGGATGAAAAAAGGTGTACAGAAGTACTATTATCGATGATCACTCTGCAAAGTTTCTGCCTTTCGGATCAGCTTGAGCAGCAGGGCCAGTTGGATAATCGGAAGGATGGTGGTGATTATCTGATGGACGCCCTTGATATCGCATCTTTTCTGATTGGAAATGGAAAGGCGTTTGAAATCATTTCTCCGGCAATCGATACACTGGTATCCGGAATTGATGATGTGATATTGGAAAATTATGATGCGAAGAAATATTATGAAGCGGCAATTCAGGATTATTCTCAGGCGTATACCTTCCTGCAGGCAGTCAGTTACTATGCGGAATCGAAAAATCTGAGAGATGCAGCTGACCGGCTGAAAAAGGTAAATAAGAGTCTTCTGGAAAATCGTCTGGAATACATCGCAGACACTGCTTCTGATGCAGCTGAATTTGAAAAAAATTTTTTCAGAGATAATCTGCTGGTAGATGTTCTGAAGGAGTATGACCAATCAGGTGTGTTAAGTGACTTTGCAGGAGATCTTATAAAAACATACAGTATTTCGGAAAAAGCTTTTCAGATTACGATTCTGCTTGGAGATCTTGGGGCAGGGACGTCGGATATTTATAACCGTTATCAGGAAATGAAAATCCTGTCGGATATTGCTGATTCGTTGATTACAGCGAACAGAAAAATTACTGTGACTGGTCAGACGGATGAGGAAAAGCTGAGATATATCAGAGAAAAGGTTGAAAATTATAAAGCATTGTTAAGTGTCCATGCGAGAGGAGAATATCTGAGTTATCAAATGCAGCTCAGTGATGAACTGGCAGAGAAGGTAATAAAACTGTTCAGAGAACTGACAGACCAAAACACCAGCGGCCTGACCCTTGAGGAATGGTATAGAAATCAGGAGGATACCATTGTCAGACACTATGATTTGCTGAATAATATGTTTACATTTTCGAATGACGAATCTGCTGCATACGGTACTGTTTTGACATCGGCGGAGGAGGTGTCTGAGCGGACATTCAACGATCTTATCTTTTCATGGGAATCGGGATATGACGAGGGAAGTGGTGCGTATGGCAGAATATTCGTTACCCGAAACGGAGAAACGTCTCTTCTGGCAGATAAGACCGGCCTGAATGCAACTGTTCTTACAAATGGGGAATACGTATATTATTCGGAATTTATCTATGAAGATAAAGCTGTCGTTTACCGTAAGAAAGTCGGAGATCAGGAGGAAGAGGCTGTATTTTCCACTGATGCAGATATCTATTTTCAATTAGCCGGATATTATGATTCGAAAATATATTATATTAAGGAACTGGATCCAGGTATGTTTTTTGAGTATTCCACCGGAACCCGGGAACATAAGCTTCTGGCTGAAAATGTAACATTTGCTACTCAGAATTATCAGTATTTTCTTCTGGAACCGTATTATGGAGATGCGGGAAGAGAAGGCAGCCTCAGAATATGCAACGGAGCAGATCAGAGCGTAACGGACATAAGTGACCGTATCTGCCTGTACGGAGAACACGCGAAAATAGCAGGCGATTCTGTGTATTATGTAGAATATACAGATCTGAAGGATTATTATATTCCGCCTGCAGCAGTAACCGTGAAACGGCTTGCTTTAGATGGAAACCAGTCAGAAACTCTGATAAGCGGATTGGAGATGAATTCCGTTCTGTCGCTGACAGACGAAAAAATGATCTATATAGGAGCAGATCAGGAAGAACACGAAATACTCTGGGAAGAAAATTCTGTTGACGGGAATGCAGCGGAGGCGACGGATAATGGAAATTCTTTGAAAGGTTATCCGGAATATGAGGAGATCGTGAGAAAGTATTATCAGGGAGTCTCTGCAGGATGGAATTTGCAGGAATTCAATGAAAATGGTCTTTGTTATCTGGCCGCGTATGATTCCGATCTGGACAGCATCGGGTATTGTCTGATCGATATTGATAACAATAATATTTGTGAATTATTGATCGGATATATTGACAGGAATGACTGTCCGGGAATGTTTTATGAGCTGTATACGTCCGTTAATGGAGAAGCAGTTCCGGTTGCGATGAGCTGGGAACGAAACAGGTATTATTTGTGTGAAGATGATACCATTGCAAATGAGGGCTCCGGAAGTGCATGGACTTCGTCCTGGAGTTATTATGATCTGAATGCAGGCCAGCTGCTGTTTAGGGAATCGGTATTTGCAGATGGATATTATGATGAAAAGAGTCCATGGTTTTATACAGATACGGCCCCTTATGAAGATTATTCTTCACCGATTTCAGAAGAGATGGCCGATGAGATCCGCAATGGTTATGTGTACAGGTCGATCCCATTTATACCGCTTTCAGAAATGGATTGATGAAACAGGTGTGAAAAGCTCTCCTTTTCTTTTGATATAACTCCATGAAAGTGATCTTTTACTTCAAAGGAATCTGTATTCATGCTAAAATTGAAATAACGCATTACCGATTAAGCCTCACTTGAGGATGAAATTTACAGAAGGAAGAGAAATCTATGAAAAATTTATTTTCTTTATTTTTGTCCCAGTCCTACCAGGACTGCTGGGATGATTACAATCGATCAATGAAAGCATCCGCTTTTCCCCACTGGGATTATATTGTGCTGACGGCCTCCAATGAGCAGCAGGCAGAGGGCTTCCGGAAACAGATTGAGGAGCGCTCCGGTCATCTGCCGCTTCAGACTAAGTTTGTGGTGATTCCGGATCGTGACGGAAAGCGTGTCGGCTCCGGAGGAGCAACACTGTCGGTGATCAAATACCTCCAGGAGCAGGAAGGAAGTTTCCGGAACCTCCGGGTACTGGTCATCCACTCCGGCGGGGACAGCAAGCGTGTGCCCCAGTACTCTGCGTTGGGAAAACTGTTCAGTCCGGTTCCCCATGAGCTGCCCGATGGCAGAACCTCCACATTGTTTGATGAGTTTCTGATTTGTATGAGTTCTGTGCCTTCCCGGATCCGGGAGGGAATGCTTCTCCTTTCCGGGGATGTGCTGCTGCTGTTTAATCCGCTGCAGATCGATTACAACGGCAGGGGAGCAGCAGCCATTTCCTTCAAGGAACAGGTGGAGACGGGAAAGAATCACGGCGTTTTCCTGAACGGGGAAGACGGGAATGTGAAGAGGTTTCTTCATAAGCAGACGGTGGAAACGCTGAAGGCCTATGGTGCGGTGAACGAGAGTGACTGTGTGGACATTGACACCGGAGCGGTGATCTTTTCCAGTGAGATGCTGGATTCCCTGTATGGGCTGATTTCTACAGAGGAGACTTACGACCGCTATGTCAACGAAACGGTACGTCTGTCTCTGTACGGAGACTTTCTGTATCCTCTGGCGGCAGATTCCACCCTGGAGCAGTTCTATCAGGAAAAGCCGGAAGGGGAGCTGTGTCCGGAACTGCTGGAGGCGCGTGGAAAGGTTTGGGAAGCTCTGCGTCCTTACCGGCTGAAGCTGCTGCGCCTTGCTCCTGCGAAGTTTATCCATTTTGGAACTACCAGGGAGATCCTGAAGCTGATGAGCGGCGGTGTGGAGGAATACCATGGTCTTGGATGGAGCCGCCAGGTTGGAAGCAGTATGAAGCAGGAAACGTGCGCCGGCTATAACAGTGTTCTGAGCAGCCGGGCGTCCATCGGGGAAGACTGCTATCTGGAGGTTTCTTTTGTACATAGTCAGGCAAAGGTTGGAAGCAATGTGGTGCTTTCCTATATTGATATCCATGATGAATCCATTCCGGATGGCGTGGTGCTCCATGGGCTGAAGCAGAGAAACGGGAAATTTGTTGTCCGGATTTATGGGATTACCGATAATCCCAAGGAGAACAGACTGTTCGGGAAAGATCTGGATGAAATCAGCGCAAAGCTGGGTGTGGATTTCTGGGAAAAGGGAAGCCACACGCTTTGGACTGCAAATCTGTATCCGGAAAAGGATACCATTCAGGAGGCCGTTGCCGCAGCGCTGGATCTGTATCAGCTGATTGAAGAACCCGATTCTGATCAGAAAGCGCTGCTGGAGTCCTGGAAAATATCGTCCCGGAAATCTCTTTGTTCCGGATTTCATGCGGCGGATCCGGAGGCGATCATTGCCTGGGACAAGCGGATGCGGGAGCTGGTTCAGATGGATGAGATCACCAAAGGGATCCGGTCTCAGATTCCTGCCAGAAAGATGAAAGCGATGCCGGATCTGACGATGATCCAGAAGGAATGGCTGGAAAAGCGCCTGGCCAGAGCGGATTTCAGTGAGAAGATGCGTCTTCATTATTATTTGGGAAGTATGCTTGGGTCGGAGGAAGAGGTTGGAAAATGTTTCCAGACCATTCAGTCCACAATCCTGGAGGAAACGATCCGGAATCTGGAATATAATGAGAACGCAAAGATTGTGTCGGAACATCACACGGTGAAGCTTCCGCTGCGTGTGAACTGGGGAGGCGGATGGAGTGATACTCCACCGTACTGCAATGAGCATGGAGGCACTGTACTGAATGTGGCAATTCTTCTGAACGGCGAGAAACCGGTGGAGGTAACGCTGGAGAAGATCCCGGAGCACAGGATTGTGTTTGACAGCCGGGATATGGATGTACATGGAGAATTTGATACCATCGAACCGCTTCAGGCCACAGGGGATCCTTTTGACCCCTTTGCACTGCAGAAGGCCTGTCTGCTGGCCTGCGGCATTATCCCCAAGGAAGGCCACAGTCTGGAGGAAATTCTGACAAGGCTGGGCGGCGGTTTTGTGATGCACAGTGAAGTGACCACTGTGCCGAAGGGTTCCGGTCTCGGAACCAGCAGTATCCTTTCTGCAGCCTGTGTGAAAGCAGTGTTTGAATTCATGGGAATTTCCTATACGGAGGATGACCTGTACAGCCATGTGCTGGCCATGGAGCAGATTATGTCCACAGGCGGCGGCTGGCAGGATCAGGTGGGCGGCGTGACACCGGGACTGAAATTCATTACGTCCAGGCCGGGTGTGGAGCAGCAGATTAAAGTAAGCCATGTGGAGCTGAGTGAAGAGACGAAGGCAGAGCTGAAGGAACGTTTTGCTCTGATTTATACCGGCCAGAGAAGGCTGGCCCGGAACCTCCTTCGGGATGTGATCGGGCGCTATGTGGGCAATGAGCCGGACAGTTTGTTTGCACTGAATGAGATCCAGAAAGTAGCCGCGCTGATGCGGTTCGAACTGGAACGCGGACATGTGGATGAGTTTGCGA
Organism: Candidatus Limivivens sp.; assembly: GCA_034101475.1. Lineage (GTDB taxonomy): Bacteria > Bacillota > Clostridia > Lachnospirales > Lachnospiraceae > Limivivens. The sequence goes on along the minus strand of JAXEJQ010000053.1, from coordinate 12,557 downwards.
AGCTGCTGGATTACCACTGGGAACTGAGTCAGAAAGTGGATAAAGGCAGCACCAATACTCTGATTGATCAGATTTTCAAGAGCATTGATGATATGATTGATGGCCGGCTGGTCTGCGGAGCCGGCGGAGGCGGTTTCCTTCAGGTGGTGCTGAAGAAGGGAGTCAGCCGACAGGATGTGCATAACAGGCTGAAAGCTGTATTTCAGGACAGCCTGGTGGATGTGTGGGACTGCGAGCTGGTGTGGTAATGCTAAAGCCGATGGTAAACAATGATGGGAGGGAATGCATATGCGGGCAGATTCGATTCGGACAATTGTGGGAAGACTGGGGGAATTGCCCTATGACTGCATTTTATTTGACGGTCCCTGGGGAATTGGGAAAACTTATGCCATTGAGAAAGCATTTTCCGAGTCGGAGAAGGGAGAAAGTGTCTGCAGAATTTCGATGTTTGGCCTGCAGAACAGTCAGCAGATCTATCATGAAGTGTTGTTTCAGTCGGTTTTAAAGAATAAAAAAGCCGGAAAGGCCGGCGGTTTTGCCTTTGATGTGCTGGATGGAATTGCTTCCATCTGGAAAGAAGCAGAGCAGGCAAAGACTGTTCTGGAGAAGCTTGCCAGGGAGAGGGAGCTGTTTTTGATGGTATCCAGAATCTTTACCTCACTGCATGTGATCGTGATTGATGATCTGGAGCGAATCAGTGAAGAGGTGGGGCTGGAAGAGGTTCTGGGAATCGTTGAAGAGCTGAAACAATGCAGTTATGTGAAGGTGATCCTGGTTGCGAATACCGGTATGTTCGGGGAAAAGGAAAAGCAGATTTTTGAGAAGTACCATGAAAAGGTTATTGACCGGATTTATCATGTTACGGAAATGCCGGAACAGGTGGACTGGGGACATATGAGGATTCATGCCGGATTTATCCGGGAATTTCTGAACATGCATAAGGTGAAGAATCTGCGCACGCTGCAGAAAGCACAGAATTTTTATGAGGATGTACGGCTTTCCTGTACAGAGATTCCGAATGAGACATTCTGGGAGGAGGTTCGGCTGATCTGCTTTGCGATTGTCGTTGAGACTACGGATCAGCTGTATTACAGGGTACCGGATAAAACGGAAAAGGATCAGATGAAGAAGATGTTCGCGGATCTTCATAATGATCCGGAACATCGAATCGGTGAATATCTGACCGGAATCCGAAGCAGCAGGGGTCTGACTGCTCTGCTGTATCGGTATTATAAGAATGAACGGCCGCTGACAGATGAGGAAATGCAGGCAGAATATCAGAGCTTTTTGAAAGCTGGTGAAAAACCGAACTATTATAAAACGGATGAGGAAATCAGAAGGCTGCTGCCGTCTCTGCGAGATAAAATGGAGACGGACTATTTGTATCAACTGAATCGGGCAGTGGATGAATATGTGACGTGGAGTGAATTGATCGGAGAGGACAGTTCCTCTGTTCTGGAGGAATACGGTGCGAAATATCGGGAAATTCTGCGGAAGAATGTCCGGCAGGGAAATATGGAGGATCTGAACGTTACCTATGATATCTGGCATCTGCAGTCGAAAACAGTAAAGGAAGCTCTGCAGAAGGAGCGGGAAGCTGCGAGACAGGAAATGGTTGATTCCATGGTGGAGTTTCTGCGGACGACTACAAAAGGAAAAAAGGCATCTGCATGCGCCAGGAAACTGAGGGATTTATTTGACAGTTCGGTTTTTCGGGAACTCATATGCAGGCGCGCAGAGCGGCTGCTTAACAAAGTCTCTTTTCCCGTGGAAGTGATCGATGCGGAACAGTATGATACCTGCTGGAACCTCATGTATATCCTGTATCATTCGAATCAGAAGCAGCTTTTGGAATACTGGGAAAAGCTGAAAACAGAATGTGACCATATGGCTGTTTACCGGGTATCAAAAGTGATCGAAGAACTTCAGGGATAAAAAGCGGTCATCGGCTGATCTGGAAGGGTGAAGAGGTGCTTTTTCATGCCTGAGAGTCCTGCTTGCTATTTGCGGGGATCAATGATAAAATTGTAGCAGATTGGATTTGGGTGTTTTATGCAGTGGTTTTCAGCAGGACAGCTTCGGAAAGGGGGATGCATCGGATGGGAATGTTTGTCAATTCAGGAAATGGTGCATTTCAGGTTGCATTGAATTCAGAAATCTATGTAGACAAAACAGGAATGCTGAGATATACCAACAAGGTTATGAATACTTTGCAGGGTTATATTTGCAACAGCCGTCCGAGACGTTTCGGAAAATCTGTTACGGCGAATATGCTGACTGCTTATTACAGCAAAGGCTGTGATTCGGAAAAGATGTTTTCGAATCTGGAAATCAGTAAAAGTCCGGACTTCAGGGAGCATTTGAATAAGTATGATGTGATCCATCTTGACATTCAATGGTGTTTGGAACCGGCTGGCGGACCAGAGCAAGTGGTTTCGTATATCACTGAGAAAACCATTGAAGAATTAAAAGAGTATTATTCAGGTGAACTGTTGGAAGGGATCACATCTCTGCCGGAAGCTTTATCCCGTATTCATACTGCGACCGGAACGAAGTTTATTATCATCATTGATGAATGGGATGTTTTGATTCGTGACGAGGCAGCCAATCGTAAAGTTCAGGATGAGTATATTCATTTCTTAAGAGGATTGTTTAAAGGCGTTGAGCCTACCAAGTATATTCAGCTTGCTTACCTTACCGGGATTCTTCCCATTAAAAGGGAGAAAACACAGTCGGCATTGAATAATTTTGATGAATTCACCATGCTTGAAGCCGCCAATCTGGCTCAATACACAGGTTTTACGGAGGAAGAGGTAAAAAGTCTCTGCAAAAAGTATAAAAAAGACTTTGAAAAGGTCAAGAAATGGTATGACGGATACCTGTTGGAAGATTATCAGGTTTATAACCCGAAAGCCGTTGTCAGTACAATGCTTAAGGGCAAGTTTCGAAGTTATTGGTCAGAAACCGGTTCCTATGAAGCGGTTGTTCCACTGATTAATATGAATTTTGATGGCTTGAAGACGGCCATTATTGAGATGCTGTCCGGAACAGCTGTCAAAGTGAATACGGCTACGTTCAGAAATGATGCTGTCAGTTTTATGAATAAAGATGATGTACTCACTTATTTGATTCATCTTGGATATCTCGGATATAACCAGGTCAATCAAACAGCGTTTGTTCCAAATGAGGAAATCAGACAGGAGCTTTCCATTGCAACAGAAAGCACCAAATGGAACGAGTTGATTGCCTTTCAACAGGAGTCAGAAAGGCTTCTGAATTCGACACTGGACATGAATTGTGAAGAAGTTGCTGCTGGTATCGAAAGGATTCACATGGAATATATCTCGTCTGTACAGTACAATAATGAGAATTCACTCAGCAGTGTTCTTGCGATTGCATACCTGAGTTCCATGCAGTACTATTTTAAACCGATCCGTGAATTGCCTGCAGGACGTGGATTTGCCGATTTTGTGTTTGTGCCAAAACCCGAATACAGGCAGGATTATCCGGCAATTGTGGCTGAACTGAAATGGAACAGGAATGCCCAAACTGCGCTGCAGCAGATTAAGGATAAGAAATACCCGGATTCGATCCGGAGCTATACCGGAGAAATTTTACTTGTGGGTATCAGTTATGACAATAAAACAAAAGAACATCATTGCTTCATCGAAAAGTATGAGAAGGTGTTTCCGGTGGAGAATCGAGTATAAAGGAAGCTCCCTCGACAATTTACTTTCTGCATATCAACGAAAAAACGGAGAAAATTACGGTGCTGCAGATGGAAGACGATGACCCGGAAACAGGGATGTACCCCATTATTTTCCGGGGAATCGGATCCTATATGGTGATGCAGTCTGAATAAAAGAAGCTCTCTGGTTTTCAATGACAGCGCTTTTGAAAAACGACTGGCCTGGCATTTCAGTATTGGCTGAAGTGTCAGGCCGATTTTTTGTTTTCTCTGATAATACTTCGCATTTTGTGACTGCTTGATAAAAAGAGGGGGCTGTGCTAAGATAAGGAGAAACGATCGAAACGGGGAATTTTATGAAAAAGCGAATTAACAACATCCCGCTGAAGCACAAGCTTCTGGCGATTATGCTGGTGGGGCTGTCCATTATGGCGATTATGTCGTTTCTGATTATTCAGATTCTGTCTTCCTCCTATAATGAGATGCTCTATCAGACGATCTCGGAGTCCCTGTCCTATTCGGCCAAGGAGATTACGGACTATATGGACAAGATGGAGTCGCTGACCCAGATCTTCCTGTCGGATGAGAAGGTGCAGCAGGATCTGAAGACTCTGAAGGTCAGCTGTGAGGAAGAGAAGACGAATCTGAATGCCCTGAATAAGGTGGGCGGGTATGTGGTGGAGTATTATCAGAATTATTCCGATGGGATTCTGAAGTATATCAGCCTTTATACGCCGGCATCGGTGCTGAAGACGAATCTGATCGCGGCGGATCGGGTGCCGGAGGAGATTCAGAAGGATATTCTGAAGGCGGCGGATGAAAAGGACGGAGCGGTTTGCTGGATTGAGGATTATATGAACGAATACGGACTGTTTCTGGCGCGGAATATCCGGCAGATCGAGAGTCTGAAGCTGGATACCCTGGGGACGATTCTGATCAATGTGGATGTGGATGCCCTGGTCAGGGCCAGCACAAAGTTCGAGGGGCAGTACGGGGAGAGCGCCTATATGATCCGGTCAGAGGGCAGGACTCTGTACCATACGGCGAATCTTTCGGATGAGGATGTGGAGCAGCTTCAGCCGGAACAGATTGAAAAATATGAGATTGTGCGGATCGGAGAGGAACGGTATTTTCTTTCGCATGGGGTAATTCAGGATTATGGATGGGATTACTACTGCCTGGTTTCCTATGAGAAGATTGATCAGAAGCTTACGAATATCCGCAGTGTGTGTCTGTGGATTACGGTTCTGGATTTTCTGGTGGTGATCTGCATCACCGTCCGGCTGGTGGGCAGGCTGATGCTGCATATCAGCAGTCTGAAGGACCGGATGCAGCAGTTTGCCCTGGACAACACCCGGGTTCCGGAGACAAAGTATGATTATTCCGGCAGGCGGGATGAACTGGGTATGCTGAACCAGCAGTTTAATGAAATGAGCCGGAAGATCATCGATCTGATTCAGGAAAATTATGTGAATGAGCTTCTGAAAAAGGAGGCCCAGCTGCGGGCTCTGGAGAATCAGATTAACCCTCATTTTCTGTATAATACGCTGGACTCCATCAAATGGCGGGCCAGGTCTGCGGGAGAAAAGGATATTACGGATATGGTGGAATCCCTGAGCGTTCTGCTGCGGGCCGCGCTCCGGACTAAGGAAGAGAAGGACTATACGGTGGGCAGGGAGATGGAAATTGTATTTTCGTATATCACCATTCAGAAGCTCCGGTATGAGGAACGGCTGAATTTTGAGAACAGCATCGGGGAGGACTGGTATCCCTATATTCTGCCCAAGCTGATCATTCAGCCGCTGCTGGAAAATGCGATTTTTTACGGCCTGGAGCAGAATGTGGAGGACTGTACCATTATTCTGTCCGGGGAAAGGAAAGGCAAGGTTCTGCATTTCTACGTGAAAAACACCGGTTCGGAGATGGAGGAATGCCTTCTGGAGAAGCTGGAGACAGAGGAAATCAGGCCTCAGGGCCATGGCGTGGGACTGCTGAATATTCAGAAACGGCTGAAAATTCAGTATGGAGATGACTACGGCCTCCTTCTGTATAATGAAGAGGATTACGCGGTGGCAGAGCTGGTGATTCCGGCAGAGAGAAAAGGCAGCTGAAGGGATTTCGGAATCTTTTCGGAAGGGAAGGCTTTCGATTTCCCTGTGAAAAAGGAGAAGCATGTTAAAATTAGTAATTGCGGATGATGAACGTGTCATACGGGAAACCATTTCCAGCATGATTGACTGGAAGGAGCTTGGGATCGAGGTAGTCGGTCTGTGCAAGGACGGGATCGAGGCCTACAACATGATTCTGGATGAATCGCCGGATATTGTACTGACGGATATCCGGATGCCCGGTCTTTCCGGCCTGGAGCTGGCCAGGAAGATTACCCAGACGGACCGGCAGATTCAGTTTATTTTCCTGTCCGGTTATGAAGAATTTGACTATGCCAGGGAAGCCATGGAATATGGCATCCGGCATTATCTGCTGAAGCCCTGCAGTGAGGAAAAGCTCATGGAGAGTATCCGTCAGGCCAGTCAGGACTGTCTGCAGGCGAAGCGCCGGATTGAGGAACAGAGACGTCAGAATGAGATGCTTCGGATTATTCAGCAGGATGCCATGTACCATCTGGTTATGGACGGCATTGCCCTGGAGAATATGGAGGAAGGCAGGCTTTGCAGGAAGCTGGAGGAGCGGATTGAGGCCTTCGGAGAGTATCAGGACTTTGAACGAAGCCCCTGTTATCTGTATTATGTCTATTTTCTGGAGGAGTCTTTTCTGGATGAGACCCTGGAGACAATTGAGAACTGTGAGCGGCAGAGGGAAGATGCGTTTGCTTTTTATGGCCTTTATGTGAAAAATACCCTGCTGCTGTTCAGCTGTGAGAGGCTGGAGGAGGAGCAGGTGAAAAGCTGTCTGGGCAGAGCGGCTTCCTTGGTGCAAATTGCCAGGGAGGAATATGCGCATCTGCCGGAGCTTCTGGAAAAGGCTCTGCTGAAGGTCAAGCGGTACGATGTGGTCTATGTGATCCACAATTTCCGCGCCATTGCTATTTCCAACAATCAGAACCGGATGCATTACATGCAGAAGTTATACCTGCAGCTGGAGAACGGCAGTGAAGAACAGAAGGAAAACAGTATGGAGGAGCTTCTGGCCATGGCACGGGAGGCTTCCGGTCTGGAATCTCTGCAGACACTGAGCAGCAGCATCTGTACCCAGCTGACCTCCCTGGGCCTCTGCTCCATGCAGGAGATGACCTGTTTCCTGAAATGTGCAGGGCAGGAAAGGCAGCTGGAGCGGCTGCGGGAGCAGACTCTGGAGCTGCTGGAGCGGGCCAGGGAAGAACTGCGCCGGAAAAAAGGAGAGTACGGGGGACTGGCGGAGCGGGTCATGGATTATGTGGAGGAGCACCTGTCTGATCCGGATCTGACTCTGAAAAAGATCGCGGAGGAGTACCTGTATATGAACGTGGATTATGTGAGCAGACAGTTCCGGAAATCCACCGGGCAGAAGTTCTCCCAGTATCTGACGGAGCAGCGGGTCAGGAAGGCAAAGGAGCTTCTGGCATACGCGGACAGCAGCAAAATCCAGTATGTGGCTGAGCGGGTGGGCTGCGGAAACAACCCTCAGTATTTCAGCCAGATTTTCAAAAAACTGGAAGGAGTGACCCCGGGCAAATGGGCTGCCCGGATGCAGAAAAAAGAGTAGAGTCAGACGAAGAAAGTCGTTTTTTTGAACAGGGTAGTCGGTTTTCATGGATTGGAAAAACAGGCTGCCCTGTTTATAATTAGAACCATCAAAAGCGTGTTTGCTTATGGAAAAGTCAGATAACATGAAAGGAGAATGTAATATGTTTAAAAAAGTACTTGCAGGACTTTGCGCATCGGCTCTGCTGATGACTTCGGCTGTACCGGCTTTTGCCGAGGAGGAGAAAGAACCCATTACCATGAGTGTGTTCTGGTGGGGCAGCCAGCTTCGAAATGAAAGAACCCAGCAGATTCTGGATATGTATGCGGAGGAGCATCCGTACATTACCTTCGACGGCCAGTTCTCAGATGATTACTGGACGAGAATGGCAACCCTCGCTGCAGGCCATACACTGCCGGATGTGGTTCAGATGGTATATGCCTATCTTTCACAGTATGCGGAAGAGGGAACTCTGGTGGATCTGACACCGTACATTGAGGATGGCACCATTGATGTTTCCAATGTGGCAGAGAGCGTTCTGGAAACCGGAAAAGTCGGAGACGGAATCTACGCGATCTGCAACGGAATCAACGCTTCCGCGCTGTTTTATAATAAAACGCTTCTGGATGAGGCGGGCATTGAGATTCATGATTATATGACCGTTGAGGAATTTAAGGATATCTGCCGTCAGGTTTATGAGAAGACCGGATACAAGACCAGCTTAAGCTACGGCGGATATACCAGTGAAACGTATCTGCAGTATCTGCTCCGGGCAGAGGGCAAGCACCTCTACGGTGACGGCGCCCTGGGTGTGGACAGCGCGGAGGATCTGCTTCCGTTCTTCCAGCTCTATGAGGATGGTCTGGCAGAGGGATGGCATCTGGATCCGAGTCTGTACGTGGAGAGAACCAGAGGACAGGTTCAGGAAGATCCCATGGTTTACGGAAGCAGCCCGGAGAATATGTCCTGGTGCGGTTTCTATGCATCCAACCAGCTGGTAGCGATGCAGGCTGCGGCTCCGGAAGGTGTTGACATTGCTCTGACCACCTTCCCCACCGACAACTACAGCGATGCTGCATGGCTGAATCCCAGCCAGTTCTTCTGCGTCAGCGCGGACAGCGAGCATCCCGATGAGGCAGCAGCTCTGATTGATTATATTACCAACTCCATCGACTGCAACAGTGTCCTTCTGGGTGAAAGAGGTGTTCCGATTTCCAGCGTTGTAGCGGATGCCATTGCAGAAAAACAGTCAGCGGATGATCAGGAAGTCATTGCCTATATTAACGAAGTCGTGACACCAAGCTGCAGCACCATTGATGCACCCAGCCCCAGCAGCGGAAGTGAAGTGGTAGCACTGCTTGATGCTCTGACCGAAAAGGTAATGTATGGCGAGTTGAGCGCACAGGAAGCAGCTGAGCAGTTCTTTGAACAGGCCAATGCGATTCTGGCAGAATAAGAAACAGAAAACAGGGGGGTGTCACATTTGTGGCATCCCCTTTGTCAGAAGGAGACAAAATGAAAAAACTCAAAAGCTATCTTTATAAGGAAAGTGTATCGGGCATTCTTTTTGTAATGCCTTTTATCATCGGCCTGCTTCTGTTTTTGATTGTGCCGCTGGGAATTTCGATGTATTATGCGTTCTGCGACTATAATATCCTGTCTCCCGCGGTGTTTACAGGACTGGACAATTTCAAAACCATGATTCAGGACGAGCTGTTCTGGAAATCTCTGAAGGTAACCTTTTTTTATACCTTTGTATCAGTCCCGCTGAAGCTGCTGTTTGCCCTGATTGTGGCCATGCTGTTTCAGAAAACTACAAAGGCAGCGGGAATTTACCGGGCGGTTTACTACCTGCCCTCGATTATCGGCGGTTCGGTGGCCGTTTCCGTACTCTGGAAAAGAATGTTTGCCACAGACGGAACCATTAATCAGATCCTTCATTCGCTGGGAATCGAAACGACAATCTCCTGGCTGGGCAATACCCACACGGCGATCTGGACTCTGATTTTGCTCACGGTCTGGCAGTTCGGCTCTTCCATGCTGATTTTCCTGTCGGCCCTGAAACAGATTCCGCGCACCTATTATGAGGCGGCAATGGTGGACGGAGCCGGAAAATGGAAACAGTTTCTGAAGATTACCCTGCCGCTTCTGACACCCACGATTTTCTTTAATCTGGTGATGCAGATGATCAACGGTCTGCTGGCCTATACCCAGTGCTTTATCATCACTCAGGGAAAACCGCTGAATTCCACCCTGTTTTATATGGTTCACATGTATAACCAGACCTTTGTATATTATAAAGCAGGGTATGGAGCTGCCCTTGCCTGGGTAATGATCCTGATCGTCGGTCTGTTTACCGGCGTGCTGTTTGCCACGAAGAAGAAATGGGTATATGACGGAGGCTATTAAATGAGAAGGAAAAAAAGGATCAATCAAACAATTTATTATGTGGTTGTTACGGCAATCGGACTGCTGATGATCTATCCGCTGCTGTGGATGATCATGAGCTCCTTTAAGGAGACCAACACGATTTTCCTGACAGCCGGCTCTCTGATTCCGGAGAAATTCACGCTGGAGAACTACCGGACAGGCTGGAAGGGCTTTGCCAAGATCAGCTTTGGAACGTTTTTTAAGAATTCTGCGTTTATTTCCATAACGGCCACCATCGGAACCGTGATTTCTTCTTCCCTTGTGGCTTTCGGCCTGTCCCGCTGCCGTTTCCCGGGAAGAAAGATTCTGTTCGCGGCGGTGCTGCTTACCATGATGGTGCCTGCGCAGGTCTTGATGGTTCCCCAGTATATATGGTATAGTAAGCTTGGATGGGTGGATTCCTATATCCCCCTGATTGTACCGTACTGTTTCGCAATCCAGGGCTTTTTTGTCTATATGATGTACAATTTTCTGGAAGGGATTCCCAGAGAGCTGGATGAGGCGGCCAAGATTGACGGCTGTTCCTACTTCGGTATTTACCGGCGCATTGCACTTCCGCTGATGGTTCCTGCGCTGGTGACCTCCGGTATCTTTTCTTTTATCTGGCGTTGGGATGACTTTATGTCAGCTCTTCTGTACATCAGCAAGGCAGCGAAATATCCGGTCTGCCTGGCACTGAAGCTGTTTACGGATCCGGGTTCTACCTCGGATTACGGTGCAATGTTTGCAATGTCGACATTATCCATCGTCCCGGTAATGGTTATTTTCATTTTCTTCCAGAAGTATCTGGTGGATGGAATTGCCACCTCAGGGCTGAAGGGTTAGGAGGAAAACATGGTCAGATTATTTGAAACACACAAAATCAGGAAAAACCAGGAGCTTTCGGGGAAGCTGTGGGATTTTACGCCCTTGTCTCCGGATTTTCCCCGGGAAAAGCAGAAAGTGCTGGTGCCGGGCTGCCTGGAGACCTATCCGGGCTTCGGAAATTACCGGGGCTGGTGTTCCTATGAAACCACCTTTGAGGCAGAGGGTAATGTACGCCTGGAGTTTAAGGGCGTCAGCCATTTTGCGGAGGTTTATGTGGATGGAGAGAAGATTGCCTCTCATTACGGTTCCTACACGCCCTTTGAGGCAGTGGTGAAGGGGATGAAGCCGGGGAAGCATGAGCTGAGAGTTCTGGTGGATAATGCCTTCCGGGAGGAATATACCCTGGATATGCCCAACGATTACATGTCCTACGGCGGGATTTCCAGAGGGGTTCTGCTGGAGCAGGTGGGAGAGCTTTACCTGAAGTACCTCCATTTTACGCCCATTGGAGAGAAAGACGGCGTATGGGAGGCGGATGTGGAGATCGCGGCAGAGAACCTGTCAGAGGCGACGCTGGAGGGAAGTGTCCGACTGCAGATCGCGGATACGGTAATTGAGACGGAAAAGAGAACCTTTCAGCCGGGAGAAACGGTCTGGACGATCAAAGGACTTCGGATCCCGGGCGTGATCGCCTGGAGCATGGAGCATCCGGCCCTTTATCAGATGGAGGGGATTCTCCTTCAGGATGGAAGGGAAATCGATGACTGGATTGACCGTATCGGTTTTCGGACTGTCCGGGTGGAAGGAAATCAGGTGCTGTTAAATGGCAGACCCCTGCGGATTAAGGGCTTCTGCCGTCATGAGGATCATCCTCAGTACGGCTGTGCCCTTCCGGCTTCGGCCATTGCTTATGACCTGCAGCTGATCCGGGATCTGGGGGCCAATTCGGTTCGGACCTCTCATTATCCCAATGATGAACTGTTTCTGGATCTGTGCGATGAGATGGGAATTCTGGTCTGGGAAGAAAACCATGCCAGAGGTCTGAGCAGTGAGCAGATGCAGAAGCCTGGTTTTGAAGAGCAGTGTGAGCAGGTGATCCGGGAGATGATTACCTGCCACTACAATCATCCCTCCATCTATATCTGGGGCATTTTGAATGAATGCGGAAGTGAAAATGAGGCAGGGAGAAGCTGCTATCAGGCGCAGTGCGAACTGATTCGCAGCCTGGATCAGAGCAGGCCCTGCAGCTTTGCTTCCTGCAAATTCCGTGAGGATATCTGTCAGGATCTGCCGGATGTCTGCTCCTGGAATCTTTACCCGTACTGGTATGAGGATAAGACGGCCACCCGGATGGCAGGAGAGCAGATGGAATGGGTAAGGGAACACGGCGGAGCGGGAAAACCCTTCCTGATCACGGAAATCGGAGCCGGAGGCATCTATGGGTTCCGGGATACGGCCCACGATGTGTGGAGTGAGGAACTCCAGGCGGAGATTCTGAAGAAACAGCTGACGGAAGTGGCTGCTCTGGAGGAGTGCATGGGAATGTACATCTGGCAGTTCTGTGATGTCCGGGTGAGCAGAATTTACTGGGCGATCCGCCGGCCGAAGAGCCGCAATAACAAAGGCGTTGTGGATGAGTACCGCAGACCCAAGCTGGCTTATCAGGCGGTGAAGGAGATTTTCAGCAGTCTGCCGGATTACCGGGAGTAGGGCAGACTGCGGTTATCAATCCGGACAAAACAGAGTTTACAGATAAAACAAAGATTGCGGACATAACGAAGACAACAGACAGGTAGGGAACAAGGGGACAGGAAATCGGCAAAGGGAGGAAACGATGGAGAAGGTAAAGGTTGGAATTATCGGAATGGGAGCCATGGGCTGTCAGTATGCATCCATGCTTCTGGACGGCGAGGTTCCGGATATGGAGCTGGCAGCAGTGACCAGGATCGGC
>JAXEJQ010000052.1:0-9819 GCA_034101475.1 Candidatus Limivivens sp. | reverse complement strand
TCATAAACCACGGTGCGCTTGCGCATAAGTGGTTTTATGACTGATTGACCCGCCCCAATATGAGGATAAAAGTGGGGCGAATGTCCCACGATATCCGAATATTGGGCAGGATTGTGGGAGTGCGAAGCACGGAACAATCCGCATGGCATCTTTTGACCCCAACATCATTCTATAATTGTTGTAACGGTTTTATTTCCAAATATCTCAGTAACCTTTGCCGCCAGTCCTTCTGCAAGCTGCGCATGTGCCTGCGCAGTCAGATGGACCCCGTCTCCCCCATTGGGAACCCCTGTAAACAGTTGATTGGAATCCAGATAATGACAATTTTTCATTTTTGCCAGTTTTTCATATTCTGCTGCCATTCCCTCTGATTTTTCTGCACATCCTTCTCCCATGATCGGCCCAAGCCATGTATTCCGATAATTTTCCCTGATAATCGGCGGTGTTACAATCAGAATATTGGGTGTCTGATCACTCCAGAAATCCGTCTGGGAAACAGCCTTATCAATAACCTTTCCAAGCCCTGTCGCAATCCTTTCCGCAGTCGCGGAAAACTTTTCTTTGGTATCATTGGTACCCAGCATGAGAATCAATAAATCTACCGGTTCATGGGTTTTCAGGCACGGATAAATATAAGAAATGGCAGATCTCCCTTCTTCAGCCGGGTCATCAAAACAGGTAGTCCTCCCGCATAGTCCCTCTTCAAGAACCAGATAGTCCTCACCCAGCATTTTCTGCAGTACCCGTGTCCAGCGTGTATTTTCGTCATACCTGACTCCGTTTAATTCCGCACTGTAACCATGTGTGTTGGAGTCACCAAAGCAAACAAGATGTTTCTTCATAATCAAATCCCTCTGATTTCTTTCTTTTTATTTCTGTGAAGTCCGACGTCAGCCTCGTTTCCATTTCTCCGGAAGCTTCGGTCTGCATACCAGTTTGTTATTTTGAAGCCTGTTATTCTATTTTACCGCACTGCGGTATGTAAAACAACCAGCACAATAAAAACTGCTCTTCTTCTCCCGCATAATCACACCAGAAGTGCACAAAAAGCCCCGGAAACTGTCAGCTAACCGTTGATAAGCAATTCGTTTCTTATCACTGTTAAGTCAGAGTTTCCGGGACTTTCTTAACACAGAGAACGGATAGGAATGGCATCCGCTCTATTTTTTCTGGCTCTTAACCCTTACAAATGCTTTCAAATTCTTCCACAATTTCTCCGGATGGAGGCGCAGTCAGAAGACTGACAATCACGATCGCTGCGGATGCGCAGAGAAAAGCGGGGAGCAATTCATAAATGTTCCAGATCCCTCCCATGGGAGCAATCAGGAATTTCCAGACAAATACCATCACGCCGCCTGTGATCATACCGGCCAGAGCTCCATTTCTGTTGGAACGTTTCCAGAACAGAGAGAACAGAACCACCGGGCCAAATGCCGCGCCAAAGCCTGCCCATGCAAAGGATACAATCCGGAATACAGAGCTGTTGGGATTGCAGGCAAGAACCGCCGCAATCACCGCAATCACCAGAACCGTAAGTCTCGCCATCCGCATTGACATTTTCTGAGACATTTTGATGCCAAGACAATCACTCAGCAGATTGTGTGACACGCTGGAGGATGCTGCCAGAAGCTGAGAATCAGCCGTGGACATCGTACAGGCAAGAATACCTGCCAGTATCAGCCCCGCCATGATCACTGCCAGAGCTCCATGCTGGCTGAGCAGCATTGCGATCTTGATAATCAGCGTCTCAGCCTGGGAAGACCCTTCCAGCACCTCAATTGCTCCGGATTTTGACATGCTGTAACCGATAATTCCGATGCAAATTGCCACAAACATGGAAATCACCACCCATACTGTAGCAATTCTTCTGGAATTTTTCAGCTTTTTCTCATCTTCAATTCCCATAAAGCGCAGGAGAATATGCGGCATTCCAAAGTAGCCGAGCCCCCAGGCCAGAGTAGAAACGACAGAAAGTGCCGAATAGGGAGACGATGTCCCATCTGTGGGATTATGCGAAGCAAACAGTGTCATAAATCCATCCAGTGCATTGGCATTGTCCAGTACCGCGTTCAGTCCGCCCGCCGTCCTGATACCGAATACCACAACGATCACAAGAGCCAGACTCATAACGATACTCTGAATCAGATCGGTAGTACTTGCGGCAAGATAACCTCCCAGAGAAGTATAGGCCACGATAATAACCGCACTGACAAGCATGGCAGGAAGATATGGCACATCAAACAACGTAGAAAACAGCTTCCCGCATGCCGCAAATCCGGATGCTGTGTACGGCACAAAGAAAATAACAATAATCAATGCAGAAATTGCCATCAGAGCGTGGCTTTTATCGCGATAACGGTTGGAAAAAAATTCCGGCAGCGTGATAGAATTATTGGCTTTCACGGTATAACGGCGAAGCCTTTTGGCAACAATCAGCCAGTTCACATAGGTACCGACCGCCAGACCGATCGCCGTCCATCCTGCCTCCGCACATCCCGAGAGATATGCGACTCCCGGAAGTCCCATCAGAAGCCAGCTGCTCATATCGGATGCCTCCGCACTCATAGCAGTCACGATGGGGCCGAGCTTTCGCCCGCCCAGATAAAAATCACTGACATTTTTGTTTTTCCTCGAATAAAATACTCCAATAACAACCATCGCAATCAGATAGATCACAATCACTGCCAGGAGTCCTGCTGTAGTTCCCATAGCGATTGGGCACTCCCCTTTCTCTTTCTTTTTCGGCACAATCTTTCTGCACCGGGATATTTTTTGACAGTATACCATAATCAGAAACAGACTGCAATGCAGAACAAATTATAGACTAAAGTACAGTTTTATGTTCAAAAAATCCTGATATATCTTTTATATATCAGGATTTTTTATCAGACGGAAGTCTGTACATATTCCATTTCGAAAAATAAACTTTTTATTTTTTCAGAATTTCGCAGCTTTTTATTGGGAAATCACCAGATAAGATCAATTCAACCATCAGCTGCGCAGCTGTGTAAGAAACATCGACATCACATTTGCCGCATAACTCTTCAGCGAATACTCGCCGTTACAGATACACCAGTCATACAAAAGAGCTCTTTCCTCAACGGCATACAGCTTCACCAGTTCATTAACCGACCGGTCATTTCGAATCTGCCCGTTTTCCTGCCCCTCCAGAATGATTTTGCGAAGAAGCCGAAAATACAGACGGTTCCGATCCAGCAAATGCTTTTCCCCTTTTGTCACCAGCTGCGTAGACAACAGCCGTGCTAAAAGTTCCAGTGAAATACTGTTTTCAATCATTCCAAACAGCTCCTGATTCAGGAACAGCAGGCGTTCCAGACAGTCTCCGTGTTCCTCCAGCTGTCCTTCCAGCTCTTCGTATTTCTCATCAAACAAATAAGCCAGCGTTCCCAAAAGCGCATCCTTACTTTCAAAATAATGATAAAAAGACCCCTTGGAAGTCCCTGATTCAAGAATGATCTCATCAATGGTGGTATCCTCATAACCCTGCTCATAAAACAATTTCCAGGCAGCTGATATGATTTTTCCTTTTGTATTTCTTGTATTTTTCCGACTCATGATTTCTCCTACCGCAAACTGTATTCTGTCTGATCCCCCATCCGGAATCACTTTCTCAAGTGCATTCCGCGGACATTGCGAAAGTCAGAAGGCAAAATCAGCAGAAGATGCAGCAGACTGTCCGAAATCTCAAAACTCCGTGAAGGAAGGACCTACAGATATTTTAAACACCCCAACGCTTAAAGGCAATAGGCAGATTAAAATAAATTTGATGGAGGTGATCCTGCGCACAATTTATCCCGGATCTCATCCTCTCTGCTGTGATCTCCAGATGGGCCTTACATCCATTAGGGAGGGAACCAAAATGTCGCTGTCTGATTTTCCTTCCCATAATCTATGTTTTGATCCGTCTGGTCTGTGCAAAGGACTACAAGGGCCGGAAAGACTTCCTGCTGCGCCTTCCTGCAATCCTGGCTGTCATATTCGCTTTTTCCGCCTTCTTCACGGATATCGTGTATTCTTATGATGCCGCCAACCAGTTCCACAGAGGGCCGCTGGGATATGCGCTCCACGCCTTTTCACAGAATCCGCCGGGCACCTTCGATGTCATTCTCATGGATATCATGATGTCGGTAATGGATTCTTTTCATTCCTTCACTGACTGTTCTTTATATCACTCAATGGGAGCACTCCCTGTCTTCGCAGCAGCATCCGGCATCATCCGGATCTGCCCCGTGCTCAGTTGAAACAGGCCGTATTTTCTTTTCCTTTAAGAAAGAATATCAGCCAGTTCTTTCATCAGCTCACGGACATTGATTGGTTTGGCAATGTGTCCGTTCATACCGGAATGATATGCCTCACGTTTATCCTCTTCAAAGGCGTTGGCTGTCATGGCCAGAATCCGAATATTCGCTTTTCCAGGATCCCCAAGCATTCGAATCGTCCGTGTCGCATCATACCCATTCATATTCGGCATCTGGATATCCATCAGGATCAGATCATAATATCCCGTTGGCGCCTTTTTAAGCATATCTACACAGATTGCTCCATCTTCAGCCCGTTCGGTCACAAAACCCGCTTCCCCGAGAATCTCGACCGCAATTTCCGCATTCAGATCATTATCCTCTGCGAGAAGGATACGCTTGCCCTGAAACAGGCTGGGATCCTGTTCCTCTCCGGCATGTAGAACCAGATCTGCCTTCTCCGCGATTCTGTGCGGCAAAGTAACGATGACTGTCGTACCAACGCCCTTTTCACTATGGACCTCTATGGTTCCTTCCATAAAATCCACAAGACGTTTTACAATCGGCATGCCAAGACCGGTACCCTCTCCAGGGTTCCTTTTTCAATCCTTGCCATCTCAAGTACATTATTGATAATGGAAAGTAAAACAGAGCTTGCATCCTCAATTTTTTTAAGATAATCCGCTCTCTTTTCCGGCTCCTCCTGATGCTTCTCCAGAAGATCTCTGAATCCGATGATGGCATTCATCGGAGTACGTATATCATGGGACATATTAAAGAGAAAAGCAGTCTTGGCACTGTTTGCTCTTTCAGCCGCAATTCTTGCTTCTTTAATTCTTTTATTCTGTTTTTCTTCTCTCAGTTTTTCTTCATGAATGGTACGCGAGGCAACAAACAGCGTTTTAATCCTGCCGCTGTCGTCCCGATCTCCGGCGATCATATAAAGCTGGCACCACCCCGATGTCGCTCCTACATATTCACAGGTAATAACATCCGTTTCCTGCATTCGCTGATCAACGGTGGAAAGATCGACGAATTCGCGTAAATTACCCGCCGTTTCCGCGCTGACCAAATCGTCACATATCTGATAAAGAGCTGCCTGTGCTTTGCCCAATGCCCCGATAATGCTTCTTACAGGCGGAATACTGCTTATTTCCTCAAAAGTATCTTTTACAACATCAACAAAAAAGGAGGCAAAATACACTTTACTCATGGACTGAATAAGAGTGATTCTGTTGCGTAGTTTTTCATTAATCTCATTCGTTTTTGCAATCTGCGCCTTCTGTTCTGCTCCAAGCTTCTCAAGCTGATTATTGAGCTCCTGAATTTCTTCTAACTGTTCCTCAATCTCACGCTTCTGCCTTTCTTCGTTTGTAATGTCTCTGGTATAGGCAAACCCGACCTAAGCAGATACTTCTTTGGTTCAGGGAAAGAGCTATGTATGCCCGGCCCCTAAGTCCAGAGCACAGAAATGTCCGATCTGCATCGGAGATTTTTCGAAATTCTGAGGTGCCAAGTGCCATGCTCCGATAAGATTGATGGATCAGCCATGATATGCTCTGCGCCCCGATGGAAATCAGTTGTATGAAAAAGTGCCCTGATCCCCACTTCGGATAAACCGGATCGGAGGTCAGGGCATGATGCATGGTCAGGCCACAGGCACGAGGTGAATCACCTTCGCGGGGGACTGGGCGTCGGTGAAGTCCAGCACGAAGGAGGCCTCCTCGCCCTGCACGTCAAGCGTTAGCTCCGTTTCCGTGCCGTCCTCGGAGCATAGGTAGAGGGCATAGCCGTCCAGCAGCCCGGCGGACAGGGTGAACTTCACCTGACCGGTGGACTGCGTCAGCGTGCCGCCATACTCGAACGCTACGCTCATCATGGTTTCGCCGCTTTCCAGTGCGCCGATGCGTACGACGACCTCACCAGCGGGGAGCCATCCGAAGACAGCCTCCGCAGCCGCGTCCTGCGCCAGCGCCAGCTGCGCGCCGTCGCTGACTGTGCCGCACACGGGGCAGAAGACATACGCCACACGCTCGTCACCCATCAGCAGCACAAAGGGAATCTGCGCGCAGCGTACCGTTTCCTGATGGCTGCAGCCGCCGCGCTTGCAGGCCGCGGTTTGGGTCGCGTCCCCGTTCGTCGTCCATTCGCCGTACCAGTGACTTCTGGCGGCAAGCTCAGCGTACGTGGAGAGGGAGCAGCGGGAGCAGACTTCATAGGCGTACCAGCCGACTTCCGTGCAGGTCGGGGCCTGCGCGTCGTGCTGCACGAGGTCATGGCCCAGCGCGGGAATCTCGGCGTAGGTGGAATAGGTGCAGCCCGCGCGCTTGCAGGTGTCGTAGACAGCCCAGCCGCTTTCGGTGCAGGTTGCCGCCTGCGCGTCGTGGTGAACCAGGTCGTGGGCGTCCGGGTCAGGGTCGCCGTAGCTGCTCTCGCACACCTCGCAGTAGGCGGCGGTGATACAGGTCGCGGCGGTGGTTTCCATGTGGTCTGTGGATTCCCCGTCGACCGTATGTCCGCAGATGCTGTAGCTTATCTTTGCCGTGTGCCGGGTCTCGGAGGTCTTTGCATAGGTGGTCGTGGGCGTGCCAACGTGGGCGTTGGGATCGGCTTTGATCTCGCTGTAGGTGGTGTAGGTGCAGCCCGCGCGCGTGCAGGTCTCGTAGGCCTCCCAGCCGACTTCCGTGCAGGTCGGGGCCTGCGCATCGTGCTGCACGACGTCATGCTTCTGCGCGGGAATCTCCGCGTAGGTGGTGTAGGTGCAGCCCGCGCGCTTGCAGGTCTCGTAGGCCTCCCAGCCGACTTCCGTGCAGGTCGGGGACTGCGCATCGTGCTGCACAAGGTCATGCTGCGGGGAGAGTTTCTTGTAGGTGGTGTATTCGCAATATTTGCAGGTCTCGTAGGCCTCCCAGCCGCTTTCCGTGCAGGTCGGGGCCTGCGCGTCATGCTGCACAAGGCTGTGGACATTGGGGTTGGGATCTCCGTAGTGGCTCTCGCACACAGCGCAGTAGGCCGAAGTGGTGCAGTTTGCCGAGTTTGATTCTTCGTGCTTCGTCGTAACGACATTGCCTGTCTTATTCCCGCAGGCGGTGCAGGTTTCGATCCTCTTGTGGAAGGACTCATCATATTTCTCATACGTGTACGTGAGGGGGCCTTTGTGGTTTGTCGTGTCCTTGTAGGATGTGTGGCAGATACTGCACGTCGCCGAAGTAACGCAGTTCGCGTTGCCGTCGTGCGGCTCGGATTCGGATGTGTAGCAGCCACTGTTCAGGCAGTAGCGGTAATGCAGATTTAGATTGTATGAATTTGGCAGCCAATCGCTCCAGTTGTGGTCGCCATAATACTCCGCACCGCAATCCGTGCACATCGCCGGTGTGGTGCAGGTCGGATTTCCGCCGGTGTGATCTCTTGTTGTTGTCTCGCCGCAGACGCAGCTGCCGATATGCTGCATGCCATCCAAACTGGACGTCCATCCGCCGAAAGTGTGAGCTTCGTAGAGATAATCGTTTTGTCTGCAGGCGTCGCAATACGTAACCACGATGTGTTCGTTGGGATCGCTGCGCTGATATCCAGTAATGGTGGAGTTTACGTGGTTGAACTCGTTCACATCGCCATCGCTGACGTAATGGCATACCGTACAGATAATCCCTACGCAGGTTGCTCCACTCCAGGTATGATTAGGATAGGTTTTCTGAGTATTACCACAAGTTTTGCACTCCCAAAGAATCACATGGTATCTTTCGTAAGGTGTGACGGAAACCTTCTCCATGACCTCATTGCAACTAAAACAGTCCGGGGGACCATCTGCCTCCGCCATCGCCACGCCGGGGATGAGCAGCAGCATCATCGCCAGCAGCATCATCAGGCCAATCCACCATTTCTTCATGTTCATTTCCTCCTTATTATGTTCGTTTACAGCTCGAATTGCATCGACAGGGATTCAAACAGCGCATCCATCACGCGCCGGGCCAGCAGACGCACATCCAGCGTCGCCACATAGGCGATGATCTGCGCCCGCTCGGCCTCCGGCACGCAGAACACGCTCAGGCTCATCGTGAGGAAGCGGGTGATCTTCCGCTCCAGCGGGAAATCCGCCCCGCATTGGCTGACCATGTAGGCGCGCATCATGCCCGCCGTGCCCACCTCCATCTCGTGGAAATCCGCACCGGTGCAGCCGGGCAGATAGGCGCCAAACATCGCTTGCAGCTCCCCGGCGGTGCGCCGGTGGATGATCGCAAGCGCCTCGGGGCAGGTGTACGCCTCCACGTAGATGTCGCGCAGGTTTTCGTTCAGCTCCGTCAGCGCCAGCTGGAGGGCCGTTTCCACCGCGTAGACGTGCGCCGGTGTGGGTGCGTCGGCGGTCAGCCCCCGGGCTGCATCAAACTGCCCAGTGAACATGATCTCCACAAACGCCGCCAGCACGCCGTCCTTGGTGTGGAAGATGTTCTGGAACGACGACGCGGAAACGTCTGCCGCCTTCAGAATATCGGCCATGCGGGTTTTCGTGTAACCCTTTTCCAGAAAGAGCCGCGCACAGGCCGCCAGCACCCGCCGCCGGGCGTCCTGACTGTTGTAGCGTCGCATACGAGAGCATTTCCTCCGTTCCGATTTGGTATGTTAACCAATTATCGCATATTTCCAGGGAGAAATCAAGGGGAAAAGAGGCGGGAGAGACCATACGGGAGGGGCGGTCCGTTTACCCGGCAGCTCAACGTTTCAATACTGATGATCCAGGAGGTCACATGGCTCAGGTTTACACGCTCACCAAACGCGAGAAAGAAACCATGATTCTTTTTAATCAATCCAGCGACCCGGTAGACATCTCAGGTTATGATCGGAAGTTGTTCAGCAAGCTTTCCCTGTTGGCCCAACAACATCCTGAGCTTTGCCAACGAGTGGATAATGGCAAGCATGCGGACTTCTATCAATTCAGGGTTGCAAAACAATGCTTGTCTTTACGCTTTAACAGACCAATGAATGACGAAAAGAAAGCAGCTGCCAGAGAGCGGGCAAAGGCAGCAGGCTTCGGAGCCCCCCCCGAACATGACCTGCAAAGCAAAGAACATCAGCCCTCAGCCGGTTGGTGTCTTTTCCTTTGCTGGCCAGCAAAAATCAAATTCAAGGAAGGTTTGCATGAAAGACAAGACTACCATCAATGCGGTATTCAGTGACGTACGATTTGCGAGGGCGCTTGACAACCTGCTTGATCGCAAGCGCGGTGTCACCAAGGAAGCGATGAATGCCGAAAACGCCATGGGAAACGACAGGACGGAGTGATGGAGAAAGCACGTGCAATGCGCAACTATGCACGGTACCCGTGCGCTGCGTCCTCCGGAGGCTCCTGCGGAGAGCGCCGGTCGGGCCCATCCCATGGGCCCTGACCTGAACAGGGAGCAAGCTCCCTGCGCCGACTTCGTCGTCTACCCTTTGCACCAGCTCCCGGGCTGGGAATGTGACCAGCTGATGTGCGGATCAGCATGAAGGGGGTGATTCCATACCTTGTTCGCACTTCGATCTGAAGATCGTCGGACGCAGCCGCCAGCAACGGTCAGCTGTCGCC
>JAXEJQ010000051.1:0-8391 GCA_034101475.1 Candidatus Limivivens sp. | reverse complement strand
ACTCTTTACCATAATTACCAGATGGTCAGCACACTAGGATCTGACAGGAGATGATCACATAAGACAGAAACACGGAAAGCAGGAGTTCTGGCTGAACGGGGGCGATGTGATCCGGAGTATCGACCTGATTGGGGCTGCCTCAGTCATTGGCTTTGGCTTCTGGAAGCTGGGACTCAGTGAATCGAATATTATTACCGTATATATCCTTGGCGTGCTGATTATTTCGGTGATCACAACACACCAGATTTACAGTCTGGTTTCTTCTGTAGTCAGCGTTTTTGTGTTCAATTTTTTATTTACAGAGCCACGCTATACGCTTCTGGCCTACGAGAAGGACTATCCGATCACCTTTGTCACCATGTTTGTGGCGGCTGCTCTGACGGGGTCCCTGGCGACCCGGCTGAAACGGCAGGCCAGGGAGTCTGCCCAGGCGGCGTATCGTACCCAGATTCTGCTGGATACCAGTCAGATGCTGGAGGGTGCCCGGGAAAAGGAACGGCTGATTGCGGTGACGGCGACTCAGCTGATTAAGCTGCTGAACCGGGATTTAGTGATCTATCCTGTGGAAAAAGGAGAGCTGGCAGTACCGAAATTTTTCAGGGCAAAAGAGGAAGGAGCAGAGCCGGGAGAGCAGGCGGAGCAGAACCAGGTGCCGCAGGCGGAACAGCTGCCGGAGGAGTATCGGTCGGAGCATGAGCGGAAGGCAGCCCTCTGGGGATTTCAAAACAGTGCCAACGCGGGGGCGACAACGGAGCATTTCCCGGAAGCACGATGTCTGTATCTTCCGGTACGGACCAGCAATGCGGTTTATGGAGTTGTGGGGATCGTGATAAAAGAGAATCCGCCGGATTCCTTTGAATACAGCATTCTGCTTTCGATTCTGGGAGAATGCGCCCTGTCTCTGGAAAATGAGAAAAATGCAAGGGAAAAGGCTGAGGCTGCGCTGGTTGCCCAGAAGGAGCAGCTTCGGGCAAATCTGCTCCGGTCCATTTCTCATGACCTGCGAACGCCGCTGACTTCTATTTCGGGCAACGCCAGCAACCTGCTGTCCAACGGCGACCGGTTTGACGAGGAAACGAAACAGCAGCTTTATCTGGATATTTATGATGATTCCATGTGGCTGTTCAATCTGGTGGAAAATCTTCTTTCGGTGACGAAGATTGAAGAAGGAAGCCTGAATCTTCATCTGTCAACGGAGCTTCTGGACGAGGTGATCGCGGAAGCGCTGCAGCATGTCAGCAGGGAAAAGGCGGAGCATTTGATCTCCTTCCGGCCTTCGGAGGATTTTATCTTCGTGAGGGTGGATACAAGGCTGATTATGCAGGTGATTGTCAATATTGTGGACAATGCCATCAAGTATACACAGAAAGGATCGGAAATTGTGATCACAGCCCGGAAAAAACAGGGCAGGGCCATTGTATGCATTGCGGATAACGGCCCCGGAATTCCGGATGATATGAAGTCCCTGGTTTTTGAGATGTTTTACAGCGGAGCGAAAAGCATTGCAGACAGCAGAAGAAGCCTGGGCTTGGGCCTGGCTCTCTGCAAATCCATTATTGCCGCCCATGGCGGAGAACTGACCCTTTCGGACAATGTCCCACGGGGAGCCGTCTTTACCTTTTCGCTGCCTGTTGAGGAGGTCGATTTGCATGAATAAGACATTGATTTTAGTGGTGGAGGACGATAAGCCGGTGCAGAACCTGATGGTTACCACCCTGAAGGCCCATGATTACCGGTATCTGACGGCCATGAACGGGGAGACAGCGGTTCTGGAGGCTTCTTCTCATAATCCGGACATTATTCTTCTGGATCTGGGGCTGCCGGATATGGATGGAATCGAAGTGATCCGGAAAATCCGGACCTGGTCCAACGTGCCGATTATTATTATCAGCGCCCGAAGCGAGGACGCGGATAAGGTGGAGGCTCTGGACGCGGGAGCCGATGATTATCTGACCAAACCCTTCTCGGTGGAGGAGCTTCTGGCAAGGCTTCGGGTGACCGAGAGAAGGCTGGCAGCGGTTCAGGGAGAACCGATGGCCTCCTCTGTTTTCGTAAATGGAAAGCTGCGGGTGGATTTTTCGGCAGGCTGCGCTTATCTGGAGGAGGAGGAGCTGCATCTGACCCCCATCGAATACCGGCTGCTCTGCCTGCTTTCCAAAAATGTGGGCAAGGTACTGACACATACCTTTATCACGGAGAATATCTGGGGCCACAGCTGGGAAAATGATGTGGCATCTCTGCGGGTTTTTATGGCGACCCTGCGCAAAAAGCTGGAGAAAAATTCGGATTCGGTTCAGTACATCCAGACCCATGTGGGTGTGGGCTACCGGATGATCAAGGTGTGAGGCTGACCAGAACCGGAGCATGCTGTTTCCGGTATTCCTTCGGCGAAACTCCGTATTCCTTGCGGAAAGCACGGAAAAAACTGGAATAATCCTTAAAACCAGCCATCAGACACGCTTTGCCGATGTCGGTGCTGCCAAGAATGGCATTCCGGCACAGGGCAAGGCGTTTTTTTGTGATGTACTGATGGACGGACAGGCCCAGATGATCCTTGAAAATGTGGGCAATATGATATTTGCTCACATAAAAGGCACCGGCGAGACGGTCCAGAGTCAGTTCCTCCTCCAGATGGTCCTCAATGTACTGGATCAGATTCTCGTAGAGGTGATACTCCAGTGGGGCGCTCTTCGGATGGTCCAGCTCGTAAATGGTGCGGTTCAGCTGGAGGATCAGGTCGCTGACACAGAGAG
The DNA here is from genome assembly GCA_034101475.1 of Candidatus Limivivens sp. Taxonomy (GTDB): domain Bacteria; phylum Bacillota; class Clostridia; order Lachnospirales; family Lachnospiraceae; genus Limivivens. Next base: position 5,638 of record JAXEJQ010000051.1, on the reverse strand, counting down.
AAATGCCGGCTTCCCTGCCGAACCGTTCCGAGTGAATCTCCTCAATGAGCCGGAAGAGCTTGGCCTGCAGGGCATTGAAGGTAATAAGGTCGCAGTGATACAGGCAGTGGCTGCCGGCGGCGGCCCGCTCCATAACATAGGTATAGCTGGGGGAGAGGGAACCAAGCTGCCGGCAGTAGTCCCGGCTGATCCAGAAAACGAACCGACGGTAGGGAACTTCCGGAGTCCGGCTCACCGCGTAATGGGGGGTGTTGGGCGGAATCAGAAGCACATCGCCCTTTTTCAGCGGGTGGAGCGTGCCGTCTATGAAGATGGAAATGTCACCCTCCAGAAAAAAGTAAAATTCATAGTAATCATGGCTGTGCTTCGGAACGCTGGTGAACTGGAGGTCACTGTAATAATATACCTCAAAATCCTTTGAGAGCATGTACTGCCTGGGACTGAAAGCGGTCTGGAGTTTCTTTTTCATAATTCCTGGAAACCTCCTGTTTTTCCTGAAAATTCTGGTTTGTTTATTTTATCACTAAATCACAAGTTTTGCAATGTATACAACAATTATGCCAATAGGAATTTCCGCCAGAAAACAGTATAATTTTTATTAACCGGAGGACTGGTGCAGGTTTTCCGGGATTGATAACGAACGATGAATATTGGAAAAATAACCGTAAAAAATATAGCAGATACCTGCGTTCTGTTTGCGCAGACCTGCAAATGGGAGTTGATGCAGAAGAAAAGGAGGGTAATTGATTCATGAAAAAGAGAACAAAATGGAGGATTCTGCTCTGTGCGGCAGGACTTTTCATACTGACCTTTACCGGCTGCGGCAGCACGCAGCAGCAGCGGATTGTCCGGATCGGGCACAATCAGTCCACGAATCACCCCACACACATTGCTTTGGAAGCCTTTCGGGATTTCATCAATGAAAAGCTCGGCGACAAGTATGTGGTGGAAGTGTATCCCAGTGAGCTTTTAGGATCTCAGACGGATATGGTCCAGCTTACTCAGACGGGTGCCATCGATTATTGTGTGGCCAGCAATGCGATTCTGGAGACCTTCAGCAAGAATTACGAGATTTTCAATCTGCCGTATCTGTTTGCCAGTACCGAGTCTTATCATACGGCCATGGATGATCCGGAAATTACCGATCCCATTTTCCATGCCACGGAAAAAGCCGGATTTGTGGCAGTGACCTGGCTGGATGCAGGCACCCGGAATTTCTACACGGTGAACAAGCCCATTGAAAGTCCGGCTGATCTGAAGGGCCTGAAGATTCGGGTGCAGCAGTCTCCGACCAATATTGAAATGATGCGTCTGCTGGGAGGATCTGCCACCCCCATGGGCTTTGGCGAGGTATATACGGCGCTTCAGTCCAACATCATTGACGGCGCGGAGAACAATGAGATGGCTCTGACGGATAACGGCCACGGGGATGTCTGCAAGTATTACTCCTATGATATGCATCAGATGGTGCCGGATATTCTCATTGGAAATGAGGCCTTCATTGAAGGACTTACAGATGAGGAGAGAGCCGTTTTTGAAGAAGGCTACGAGCTGGTGAACCAGGTACAGCGGGAAGAATGGGTGAAGGCTGTGGAGGCAGCCAAGGATAAAGCGGAAAATGAACAGCATGTTCAGTTCCTCTATCCGGATCAGGCCCCCTTTGTGGAAGCCTGCATGCCCCTTCATGAATCCGTGCTGGCGGGGAATTCCGACATTGTGCCGATTTATGAAAAAATTCAGGAATACAACGAAAGGTATCCGTCAGTGGCAGAGGAATAGGAGGAACGATGAAACAGCTGAGAAAATTTTTAGATACGATTTTGCATGTTCTGGCTGGCGGAAGCTTCCTGGCTATGGTGGCTCTGACCTGCTGGCAGGTTTTTACCAGATATATTCTGAAAAATCCCTCTTCCTGGTCGGAAGAGCTGGTTTCTTATCTGTTTGCATGGATGTCCCTGCTGGGCTCCTCCCTTGTGGTGGGTGAACGGGGACATATGAATATCCCTATTATTGTGGAGAAAATGGGAGAAGGCGGAAGGAAATTTTTCGCGATTTTCGCGGAGATTGTCGCCTGTCTCTTTGCGGGAGTCATCCTGGTATACGGCGGCGTGCAGATTACCAGTCTGGCCATGGGGCAGATGACCTCCTCCCTGGGAGTGCCCATTGGAGTCTTCTACATCGTACTGCCCTTAAGCGGGATCATTAATATCGTATATACGATTCTGAATATCATTGAAATCGCCAACGGAACCATCAATCTGGATCGGGAAGCAGGAAAGGAGGCATAGCAAATGGCAATAAACGCATTGCTCATTATTTTGATTGTACTGATTGTCCTGCTTGTGATCGGAGTGCCCATTTCCTATGCGATCGGGATTTCTTCATTGGTGGCTATTCTTCAGGTGGTGCCCCTGGATGTATCGGTGCTCACCGCCGCCCAGCGAACCTTTGTGGGAATGAGTAAATTCAGCCTGACAGCCATTCCGTTTTTTATCCTGGCAGGAAATCTGATGAACCAGGGCGGAATTGCCAAGCGGCTGGTGGATTTTGTCATGGCGATTCTTGGCAAGCTGCCGGGCGCCCTTCTGGTGACCAATGTCGGCGCCAATGCTCTGTTCGGCGCCATTTCCGGTTCAGCTTCCGCAGCCGCGGCCGCAGTGGGAAGCATGGTCCGGGACGGAGAGGAGAAGCAGGGGTATGATCCGGCAGTCTGCGCGGCGACCAACGGTGCTTCCGCGCCTTCCGGCCTTCTGATTCCGCCCTCCAACGCATTGATTACCTATTCTCTTGCGTCAGGCGGCACCTCTGTGGCGGCGCTGTTCCTGGCCGGCTATGTTCCAGGTATTATCTGGGCAGTCTGCTGTGTGATCGTTGCGGTGATCATTGCAAAGAAAAAAGGCTATAAGGGAACGCCGGGTAAATATGACTGGAAGAATCTGGGAGTGGCCACGCTGAGAGCCCTTCCTTCTCTGTCACTGATCGTGGTGGTCATCGGCGGAATCGTAGCCGGTGTGTTTACGGCTACAGAAGGCTCTGCCATTGCGGTTGTCTATGCGTTGATACTGGGAATCTGCTATAAAAATATTACCTGGAAGTCCTTCTGGAATATCGTGGTGGACAGCGCGAAGATGAGCGGTATGATCGTGTTCCTCATCGGTGTCTCCAATATTCTCGGATGGGTGATGGCCTTCACTCAGATTCCCCAGGCGATTTCCGCAGCTCTGCTGGGCGTAACCAACAGCCCCATCATCATTCTTCTGATTATGAATGTGATTCTGCTGGTTGCTGGTACCTTTATGGATGTGACGCCGGCGATTCTGATCTTTACACCGCTGTTCCTTCCGGTTGTCAGGACCTTTGGCATGAATCCCATCCAGTTTGGTCTGATTCTGGTTTATAACCTGTGTATCGGCAATATTACGCCTCCGGTGGGCAATACGCTGTTTGTGGCGATTAAGGTGGGCAAGACCACCCTGGCGAAGGTTATGCCCTATATGCTGCTGTATTATGTGGCCATTCTCATTGGCTTGCTGCTGGTAACCTATGTTCCGGCGGTTTCCATGGGACTTCCCATGCTGGCTGGTCTGGCATAACAGAAGATTTTGGTGTATGATTGTTTCAGAAAACTATGGGTCAAAGCTGCCGTTTTCCTTAACGGGAAAGGGAAAGACTCTGGCTCTGGTATCATAAAAATCAAGTTTATGGAAGAAAGCGAGGAAATGAAACAATGGAAATGACGTTGAGGTGGTATGGTTCCAAATTTGACACGGTTACCCTGAAACAGATCCGGCAGATTCCGGGCGTAACCGGTGTCATCACGACCCTGTATGATACCGCACCGGGTGAGGTGTGGAGCCGGGAACGCATTCATGCCCTGAAGGATGAAGTTGAGGCCTCCGGACTGCACATCGCGGGAATCGAGAGCGTGAATATTCACGATGATATCAAGACCGGTCTTGGAAACCGGGATCAGTATATCGATAATTATATCGAAACACTGGAGAATCTGGGCAGGGAAGACATTCATCTGGTATGCTATAACTTTATGCCGGTTTTTGACTGGACCAGAACCGAACTGGCCCGTGTACGGCCGGACGGCTCTACGGTGCTGGCCTACACTCAGGAGGCTGTGGATGCACTGGATCCCGAAAAAATGTTTGATTCCATCGCCGGGGACATGAACGGTACGGTGATGCCGGGCTGGGAACCGGAGCGCATGGCAAAGGTGAAGGAGCTCTTTGCTCTGTACAAGGATGTGGACGATGAGAAGCTGTTTGAAAACCTGAAATATTTCCTGGAAAAGATCATGCCCGTCTGCGACAAATATGACATTAATATGGCGATTCATCCGGATGATCCGGCCTGGAGCGTATTCGGCCTCCCGAGAATCATTATCAATAAGCAGAACATTCTGCGTATGATGAAAATGGTGGACAATCCCCATAACGGCGTGACCTTCTGTTCAGGCTCCTACGGTACCAATCTGGAAAATGATCTTCCGGATATGATCCGTTCCCTGAAGGGAAGAATCCATTTTGCCCATGTGCGCAATCTGAAATTTATCACACCCACCAATTTTGAAGAGGCAGCGCATCTGTCCTCCGACGGAACCTTTGACATGTATGAAATCATGAAAGCTCTGTATGATATCGGCTTTACCGGTCCCATTCGCCCGGACCACGGACGGATGATCTGGGATGAAGTGGCGATGCCCGGATACGGCCTGTATGACCGTGCCCTTGGAGCGACCTATCTGAACGGCCTCTGGGAGGCAATCGAGAAAGGAGAGACACGCAGATGAAATTAAATACGCAGGGCCTGGCTGACAGAGCTTCATGGGAAGCAGCCGGATACGCTCTTCCGGCCTTTGACAGAGAAAAAGTTACGGAAGCCACCAGAGAGAATCCGTTCTGGATTCATTTCGGCGCCGGAAATATTTTCCGTGCCTTTCAGGCAAATGTGGTACAGAACCTTCTGAATGCAGGGGATCTGGACCGTGGCCTGGTGGCAGCGGAAGGCTTTGACTATGAGATTATTGAAAAAATGAATCGTCCCCACGACGACTACAGCATTCTGGTGACGCTGAAGGCAGACGGAAATGTGGAGAAAACGGTCGTGGGGAGCGTGGTGGAATCCCATACCCTGGATTCCGAAAATGAGGCGGAATTCTCCAGGCTGCGGGAGATTTTCCGAAAGGACTCTCTGCAGATGGCCACCTTCACCATTACGGAGAAGGGCTACAGCCTGGTAACCGGCAAGGGAACCCTGATTCCGGACGTGGAAGCAGATTTCCAGGCAGGACCGGAAAAGCCCGGAAGCTATATCGGCAAGGTGGCATCCCTCCTGTATGCCCGTTTCCGGGATGGTGAGAAGCCCATTGCCATGGTCAGCATGGATAACTGCTCCCACAATGGAGACAAGTTATATGCGGCAATCAGCACCTTTGCGGGAAAATGGGTGGAGAACGGTCTGGTCGAGGAGGCATTCCGGACTTATGTCAATGACAGCAAAAAGGTGTCTTTCCCCTGGACGATGATTGATAAGATTACCCCGCGTCCGGATGCTTCCGTAGAGGCGATCCTGAAAAAGGACGGCGTGGAGGAGCTGGATCCGGTAATTACCTCCAAACGTACCTATG
>JAXEJQ010000050.1:0-3306 GCA_034101475.1 Candidatus Limivivens sp. | reverse complement strand
AGTCTGGGCTTACAGGCCAGAGCAATGGCAATGATGACCCTCTGCTTCATACCTCCGGAAAACTGATGGGGATACTCCCCGAAACGGCTGCCGGGAATTCCGACGAGCTCCAGCATGCTTTCCGCTTTTTCCCTGGCTTCTTTTTTACTGATGTCATTATGCTCCAGAATCACTTCCATGATCTGATCTCCCACGGTCATCACCGGATTCAGGGAGGTCATGGGATCCTGGAAAATCATGGAAATATGTTCTCCACGGATCTTTTTCATCTCCTGCTCACTGATTTTCAGCAGGTCTTTTCCATCATACAGAATCTCGCCGCCCTTGATCTTTCCGGGCGGATCCGGAATCAGCCGCATGATTCCTTTCGCCAGGGTGGTTTTTCCGGCTCCGGTTTCACCTACCAGCCCCAGGGTTTTTCCCTCAGGTATCTGGATACTCACCCCATTTAATGCTTCTACGATCCCGTCATCGGTCTCATAGTGGATTACCAAATCCTTTACCTCTAACAATACTTGTTCCGTCATCAATACCTCCCATGCGCCATCGCATCTCATTCCTTATTCTCTGAAAGCATGTCCTGGACTCTCCCGGAACCCGGTCCCATACTCTCTTTCTTCTGATCAGTTTTTGAGCTTCGGATCCAGGGCGTCCCGCAGGCCGTCGCCGATCACATTCAACGCCAGAATCGTCAGCATAATGCCCATGCCGGGAATCACCGTGATATGCCAGGAATCCCGGATATAGGTTCTGGCATTGGAAAGCATGGCGCCCCACTCCGGTGTCGGCGGCTGAATACCCAGTCCCAGGAAGGAAAGTCCGGCGATGGAAAGAATCGCGCCTGCCACACCCAGAGTCGCCTGAACAATAATCGGAGCCATGGAGTTGGGAATGATATATCTGAAAATAATCCGCAGATCACTGGCACCAACCGCCTTTCCGGCCTCCACGAACTCCTGATCCTTGATGGTCAGAATCGGAGCACGCACAGTCCGGGCAAAGGTCGGCACATAGGCAATAGCTATGGCTATCAGAACATTTGTAATACTGGTTCCCAGAGCTGCCACAATGGCAATGGCCAGAAGCATGGAAGGAATGGCCAGCAGGATATCCATGAAACGCATGATCACGTTGTCCACTTTTCCGCCGTAATATCCTGCTACAGCTCCCAGAGTTCCGCCTACTACGCAGGAAATGGCAATGGCGATGGTTCCCATGAACAGGGAGTAACGAACGGCCCAGAGCATCCGGAACAGCATATCCCGTCCAAACTCATCTTTTCCGAAGGGATGAGCCAGACTCGGCGGCTCCAGTCTGCCCCGCAGGTCCTGCTTAATCACGTAATTATTGTAAATCTCTTTACTGGTCACCAGGTCAATCACCAGAGTGCTGACCGCAATCACCACCAGAATCAGAATAAATACCAGCCCCACCATGGCCAGTCTGTTTTTCTTGAACCGCCGCCAGGTCTCCTGCCACAGCGTACGCTGTTTTCCGGCATTGGCAGCCATTTTGTCAATCTCCGCTCTTTTCATACTTACCTCCCGCCTTTTTTATACTGGGACTTGATTCTCGGATCAATAAAGGCATAAATCAAATCCACAATCAGGTTCACCACGGTAAACATGATCGCCAGGAAAATAACAGATCCCAGTACCATAGGAATATCTTTTGATTTAATGGAATCTACCATCAGACGTCCCAGACCCGGCCAGGAAAATACTGTTTCCGTCAGCATGGCACCTCCAAGAAGCGTACCGAACTGCAGGCCCACAGCTGTTACAATGGGAATCATCGCATTGCGCAGCATATGGCGGTAAGTGATAATTTTTTCTGAAACACCCTTTGCCCGGGCGGTGCTGATATAATCCTGTCGGATGACCTCCAGCATGGAAGAACGGGTCATTCGGGTAATCATGGCAGCCGAACCGGTACCCAGAGTCAGAGCAGGGAGCACAAGGCTCTTCAGCAACTGAATCCCGCCTTCCCCCATTCCCTGTGAAGGCAGCCAGCCCAGGTTCAGTGCAAAGATAATCACCATTAAAAGACCAAACCAGAAATTCGGCATCGCCACACCGATCAGGGCCAGAACCATGGAACAGTTATCAATGGCCGAATACTGCTTCTTGGCTGAAATAATACCCGTGGGAATTCCGATCAGCAGCGCAACCAGAATCCCGGCCACAGCCAGAATCGCCGTATTCGGGAAACGATCCATCACCTGATCCCACACACTGATGTTGTTCTTATAAGAAACTCCCAGATCTCCGTGAATCATATCCCAGACATACCGTCCATAACGTATCAGCAGGGGATCATTCAGTCCCAGCTCCTCCCGCTTCATCTCCAGTGCCTCTGCTGAAGCCTGATCGCCCAGAATCATAGCTGCCGGATCACCCGGAGACAGATTCAGGATGAAAAATATGATGAAGGTTACGCCTAACAGGACTGGAATCAACATCAACAGTCTTTTCACAACGTACTTATACATAATTTTCTCCTCGCTTTCCCATTTCATTTCTATGGCGCTTTAAGCTATTATAGTTCCCTTCTTCCAATGAGTCAACATTTTTTTGAAATTGTTGACAATTTATTGCAATTTTCTTGTTCATGTGGTATAATTTGACTAAATTTCACCATTATTTTTTGTATGTTTTTCTTAAGGAGGTTGCCAAGATGAAAAAAATCGGAGGTTATTTTCCCTATGCGGAGCTTTCCGGAGAACCGAATCACTTTCTGGAGCATCTGACACCGGACCAGGGTGACCTGCGTTACCTGATGTCCGGCCGCTGCGCCATTTATTATGCACTGATGGATTTTCAGAAGACAGATGAAAAAAAAGTGGCCTATGTTCCCATCTACACCTGTGAAACGGTTCTTGCACCTTTTCAGAAAGCCGGCTATGAGCTTCTGTTCTATGATTTTGACCGGAATATGATTCCGGTTTTCGACCCTGCGGTGCTGGACCGGATCAGTCTCATCTCCATCTGCGGCTATTACGGATTTTCCGGCTATGACCGGGATTTCGTGGCCGAATGCAGCCGCCGTGGAATCGGCATCATCGAAGACACCACCCATTCTGTTTTCTCTGCCGATGGCGTAGATCCACATTGCGATTACGTGGTTGGAAGCTTCCGGAAATGGATCGGCGTTGCCAGCGGCGGCTTTGCCATCAAGCAGAAGGGAAAATTCCGGGAAGAACCCCTTCCTCCAAACGAAGAGCATCTGACCTGGCGGAAAGCATGCATTTCCCTGAAGGATCATTACGACCAGCGCTCCCCGGAAGAAAAAGAGCAGCTTCAGACT